>JACRBM010000018.1 GCA_016219275.1 Chloroflexota bacterium | reverse complement strand
CAATTGAACGCCCCTACATTGAACGCCCCTACACCGGATACACCCCGCGATCCGAATAATCGGTTCTCTGTCATTTCGCCAAAAAATAAATCGTTGTCCGTGATTCTCCGCACCTATAAAGCGGCAGTGACAACACGTTGTCGCGAAATGAATCGTTATGATTTTGTGTGGCAACGGAATTATCACGATCACATCATCCGCAACGAACGCGAATGGAACGCGATTGCGAAATACATCTATAACAATCCCGCGAATTGGAACGCGGATCTCGATCATCCATCAAATCTGAAAAAGGGTCACGCGCCAAGGAACATTGCCGATTATTTGCGTGACACAGGACTGGATCATGCCCACACCCAAACGAAGTGACATTCACATCGGCGCGCGCGTGCAAATCGTCGAAAAACAAAATCAACCGACCGGCAAATTGACTGAAGGCATCGTCGCGCGCATTCTCACGAGCAGCGCCAAGCATCCGCACGGCATCAAGGTGATGCTCGACGATGGCAAGGTCGGGCGCGTGCAAGCGATTCTCGAAAGCTAATTTTTCCACGAAAGACAAAGGGCACGAAAGAAAACTTGGGCGTCCCTCAAGTCTGTCGTGGGCAATCCACGCTTTCGGATTTTGGACAGTTCGAGTATAATTCGCGCGCCCAATAGTTGGTTCAAGGTCATGCAGTATGGTATTGATTGACAGCGACATCGGCAGGATTACTTTACCGGCACTATCGGTCGGAGAAATCACGCAACCGAATTTCTTCGTCCGCGATATTCCGGTGTACGGCGATTTGATTCTCGCGCCAATGGACGGCTATTCCGATTTGCCGTTCCGTTCGATTTGCCGCGCGCTCGGCTCGGCGATTTCGTACACCGAATTCGTCAACGTGGATGAGGTCTCGCGCCGCAAGCCCAAGCCGGAGACGATTCGCAAACTCGAGTACACTCCGCACGAGCGTCCCGTAACGTTTCAGATTTACGGACACCAGGAAGATCGCCTCGTCGAAACTGCGAGCGTGGTGGAAGAGATGAACCCAGACATCGTGGACGTGAACATGGGTTGCTACGTTCACGACATTGCCGAGCGCGGCGCGGGGTCGGGCATGTTGCGCGACCCCGGAAAAATCGCACGCGTGATTGCGCGGATGGTCCAAGCATTGCGCGTGCCGGTCACTGCGAAAATTCGCCTCGGCTGGGATGACACTTCGCGGAATTACATCGAGGTCGCGCGGATTCTCGAAGACAGCGGTGCGTCGCTCGTCGCGGTGCATGGGCGCACGAAAGCGCAAGCGTTTCGCGGCGCGGCAGACTGGGACGCGATTGGCGAGGTCAAGCGCGCGGTGAAGATTCCGGTCATTGCGAACGGCGACGTGAAAACGGTCGCGGACATCGCGCGGATCAAAGCGCAAACCGGGTGCGACGGCGTGATGATCGGACGCGGCGCCATCGGCAATCCCTGGATTTTTTCGCGGCGCGATCGCGACCAGGTTCCCATCGAGGAAAAAATCGCGCTGTTACGCAAGCATCTCGCGCTCAATCTCGAATTCTACGGCGAACGCGTCGGGCTGATTTTGTTTCGCAAACACGCGTCGCGTTACATCGCGGGATTGTACGGCGCGGCGGAAATGCGCTTTCGTTTACTGACGTGCAACAACATCGAGGAATTCGACCGCATGGTCGGGGAGATACAAGACGCCGATCACAACCGGCGCATCATCCATTCCAGCGAGAACGCATAGTCAAAGCGTTTCCAGATTTGCAAAATCGTCCAGATCAATCCAAGCATCAACACGATCCACATAAGATGACTGATTTCCGGCGTAACGACGATCGGGTGAAAATCAATGCGCTGTAAAATTCGCAGCGTGACTTGTTGAATGTAGTAGCAGGTCAGCGAGATTCGCCCCATCAACACCACCGCGCCGCCGACGCGTCCATCGAAGCGTTGGTTCTTCAAAACATAAACGGCGATGAAATGGAAACTGGTTAGCGCGCCAATGCGCCACAGCACATCCGCGAAAAAAATCGCCGCGCCATCGCGCGCGAAATTCCCCGCTAGTGCGCCCACGCCCATCAGACCCACCGCCATCGCGACCGACAAGAACACAGCGCGCATGGACGCGGCGACTGGATTCGTCGGACAGATCGCGCAGTACGCGTAACCCATGAGAAAGTACGGCGCGTAGAGCAGAAAGGGAAACTCGCCGACGAACAAGACATTCGTCGCCCATGCCGCAAACGCGCCGATCAAGTACACCACGAGTGCGGCACTGAACCGATACCGGGTCACAAAGGCAAGCAACGCCATCCCAATGTACGCGACGCCGATATCCTGGATCATCGTCCACTCTAGATAAAAACGCGCTTTGATAAGAATACTGATGAGGACGGTCAACCCCAGCAGAAACACACCGCGCTTGAACAAACGCGTGGGCGGGTACCATTGCAGAAAAAACCATACGCTCGCGCCGGCAAGATAGAGGAACGCTGGCGCAACGAATGCACCGATCGCAAAGACGACGTTGGCATAATCCGTCATCGGGGTAGGTCTGTACGGCAGAAAGAAATGAAAGACGACCATCGCGACGATATTCGCGCCGCGCATTAAATCGAGTCCAGGTAGACGCGCCGTTGAGAAAAGTTGACGATTGGACATAACTTTAGATTGCCACGCTCCGCTATCACGCAGTCAATTTGGCAGGATCGTGTGATAGCCACTCTGTGCCTGGCGATTGCTCGATGACTAGTACAGCTCGGCATAAATCCTTCGGTAGTTTCTAAACGGTGAATACACGGACGTTCAATGAACTCAAATTGGACATCCTGACAATACCGTGGCATATTTTATGACAGCGCGCGAGCGACTCCCACTCGAGTTGAAT
>JACRBM010000017.1 GCA_016219275.1 Chloroflexota bacterium | reverse complement strand
GTAACTACTCAGCCATCGTTCCTTTATCCGCGAATTACGCGAATCTTCGCTAATTTTTTCTTCTTATTCGCGCAATTCGCGTTATTCGCGGATAAATTTGTTTTTTCATCGGCGTAAATGTGGGTTGGCTGAGTAGTTACCCTATTCCGATATCTTCGTTCTTGTGGATGGATACGGTCGTTGTTCTGCCGTCAGGATGTCTCAACCTGATGTGACTCCCGCGTTGTCACGTCTGGCGGAATCCGGCACGCTCCAGTGCTTTGATTACGCGAACACCAGACACACGAGGCACGTGGGTCATACAGCAACTCGTTGCAAGCCCACAAATTCGAGAGTGCTTTTGGGTTCAGCGGGCTTTTCTTCTTCAAGGCAAAGCGCAATCATCTCTTTGATGCGAGAAGTCAATTCGTCTATTGACCGTGCTTGTGTGTAACATCCTCGCAATTGCGGAACGGTTCCAACGAACCATCCATCTTCGTCGCGTTCGATGACGAATGTGAACTCACGTGCTGGGCGACGACGATGTGTCTTTCGTCTAGTGGCTTTTTGCATTTTGTTCTCCTTCTGCCGTCGCCGGGATCGCGCGTTGCGATTTGACGAAAAAGAATCCGACGACGCCGAACGTGAGCACCGGCGAGACCCAGGCAGGCACTTCGATGCCGAAACTATCGAGTAACATGACCGCGCCGAGAAACAGAATCGAGTACATCGCGCCGTTCTTGATATAGATGTACTTTTTGATCCGCTCGATATTGCCCAGCGTCAATTCGCGCACGATGAACGCGCCGAGACCATTGCCGATCAAGATGAGCGGCACGGACAAGGTAAACGCGAACGCGCCGAGCACGCCGTCAATCGAAAAGGTCGCATCAATCACTTGTAAGTAAAAAATCTTGCTCATGTCCGAGAGACCTTCTTGCATCAATTGCGCTTCGCTCTGCGCGGCGTTCTCTTTGAAACCGTGCGTGATGAAGAACGCGGTCGAACCGACGACCGCACCGAATGCCATCAGCGGCGTTTTTTGCAGCGCGAACCAGACGATGGCGCTGAGCAGGATCGAGACGACCGCAAAAAACCATACGCCCTGGCGCTGAAAAAATCGTTCGCTCCGCAAACCGAAATTTTTGGGTTCGAGAAACAACCAGTGGAAGAACAGAAAAACGAGGAACGTCCCGCCGGCGATCAACAAAATCGGCGCGGACGCTTCGACGGCTTCGTGAACGTGCGGGTCGCTGCTGAACGTCGCGGTCAGCGCGCCGATCAGTCCAAGTTGAGGAAGCGCCGCCCACACGATCAGCCAGGGCAACAGCCCGCGGACCGCGAACACGGCGATGAGCAAGCCCCAGGTGAGAAACCACTTGCGCGCCTTTTCCTGCATGGTCGAAAGGACTTCGGCGTTGATGATGGCGTTATCAATACTGCTGATCGTTTCAAAAAGGCACAGACCAGCGACGGTGAGAAAGAGGGAGAAATAGTCCAAGGTTATCTGCTCCTGTGAAATTCGTGCTGTTACGCCGTTTCAAGTTGGAACGCACGCAACTTGTCGGGACTGGTGCGCGTGCTCAACCCAAGTATTTCGATTCCGATAACCTTGCCGTCTTTATCGAAATCAAGAATCACACCTGGTTCAACCTCTTCGGATTCTACGATGGCTGTCTCGTCGAGACGTAGGGATAACGCATCACTCTGCTTGTCCAACTTGAGTCTCATGGTTTTCCTTTCAATCGGCGATCAAAGAAAACGGTAACAATTCGTTTGGGGTGTACATTCTCATTGACAACGACATGCCAGATGCGATTGCCGTATTCTTCGATTGGTTTGAGATAGTGAATATTGCCGTCACTTCCGCTTTGCCGTTGGTTTGGTTCAGCTAAAGTACGCCAAACCCATTCACTCGACAATGCTGCGTTCACCCATTACCTCTTTGCAGTCCTCCGTGAATACAATGTCTGCCATGATGTAGTCTCAACTCCAAATTCCCGGAATCGTTTCGCCGCACTTGGGACATTTGCCCTCGTGCGTGATGCGATTCTGGGGAATGCGATAACCGTATCGCTCGACGAGCAATGTGTTGCATTTGGGGCAATAGGTGTTTTCGTAATTGCGAACGCGTCCTGGGATATTGCCGGCGTACACGTAATTCAACCCCGCTTCCTGTCCGATCTCCGCCGCGCGGATCAGGGTGGACGCGGAAGTGTATCCCACGTCGGTCATTTTGTAATCGGGATGAAACGCGGTCACGTGCCAGGGAATATCCGGTGAGACCGCGCGAATGAACTGCGCCGCGTCCATCAATTCTTCGTTCGAGTCGTTGAACCCAGGAATGACGAGCGTAACGATCTCAAGCCAGAAGCCCATTTCCTTGACCATTTTGATCCCGTCGAGGATGTGGTTCAACGGCGCGCCTAGTTTGCGATAGTTCTGATCGCGCATAGATTTGAGATCAATCTTGTAGCCGACGACGTACGGACGAATGTACTCGAGCGCCTCGCGCGTCGCGTTGCCGTTCGAGACGAACACGCCGCGAATGCCGGCATCATGCGCGCGCTTGAAAATCTCGACTGCCCATTCGCTGGTGATGAGCGGTTCGTTGTACGAACTGCCGATCAACTGCGCGCCGCTGCGTTGCGCGAGAGTGACGAGTTGATCCGGTGACGCCATCATCGGACTGCCGCCCGAATTGGCGTCGCGCATGACCTGGGAGATGTCCCAGTTTTGACAGAAGCCACAATGCAAGTCGCATCCCAGCATCCCGAACGTCAACGTGATCGAGCCGGGCAAAATGTGAAAGAACGGTTTTTTCTCGGTCGGGTCGGGATGGAGTGCGCCGACGTAACCATGCGGCACGAATAATTTTCCGCCGCGATTGTAGCGCACCTGGCAAACGCCGCGCGCGCCGTCGTTGATCGCGCAGCGATGCGCGCACGCGAAGCACCGCACGCGATTGCCAGCCAATTTTTCGTACAGCGTCCCTTCGCGCGTCATCTCGTCGAGCGAGCGCGCGATGTGGATATCGCCGGCAATCGGCTGGCGAATTTCGGTTGCGCTTGTCGTGCTCATATCGCAACTTCTTTCCAGAAATCACGGACTGGTAATTTGATAGATCGTTCCGTCGTATGCGCCGACGTACAGATTGCCGGCTTGGTCTTCGCCAAACGTCGAAATGTTGATGATCTGTTGTTTGAGTTGTTGCGTGACCCAGGTCGCGCCATCTTTTTGTAAACCCCAGATCCGCCCACTGCAATAATCGCCGTAAAAGTAAATCCCTTGCATCGCGCTGATACTGCCGCGATACACGTATCCGCCGGTCACCGAGCAGCCGAGCGAGTGGCTGTACTCGGCGACGGGTGCGGAGTACGCGCTCGGCGCGACGCAACCCGACGACGGGTTGTAGCAATGCGTTCCTTCGAGAATGCGCCAGCCATAATTTTCGCCGCCCGCGCTGGATGCCGGTTGAAAATCAATCTCTTCCCACTGATTTTGCCCGACATCGCCGATGTACAAATCATTCGTTTGACGATCAAACGAAAAGCGCCACGGATTGCGCAAGCCCACCGCCCAAATCTCGCCGCGATAGCCGACGGTTTGTGTGAATGGATTCGTCGTGGGGATCGTGTATGTGAGTGGCGCCGTGAACAATTTAGCGATGAACGGAAAGAAATACACAAAGGATCCGTTGATGCTGGAACCTGAGGTCTGACTGGGTGGCTCGACGTTGATCCGCAGAAGCTTGCCGAGCAACGAATTCGGATTTTGCGCGTTGTTGTTGGGATCGCCGCCCGAACCTCCGTCGCCAGTGCCGATGTACAAGAATCCGTCTGCGCCGAATTGTAATTGTCCACCGTCGTGGTTCTGGTACGTCGGATGAGGAATCGTCAGCAGGATTTGTTCGCTGTTCACGTCGGCGAGGTTGGGATTCGCGCTCACGTTGTAACGCGCGATGACGAGACTACCGGTCAAATTGGTGTAGTAAACGTAGAACTGGTTCTTGCTTGCAAAGCCGGGAGGAAACGCCAAGCCGAGCAGACCTTGTTCGCTGCCGGTGCTGCCCACGCGATTCGCACCCGTCGGTCCGATGTTCAGGAATGGAGTTGTTAAAAGTACACTGCTTTGGATAATCCGAATCGTGCCCGTGCGTTCGTTGACAAAAATTCGTCCGCTGTTGTCGTTGGCGTGAGTCAGGGCGACCGGTTGACTCAATCCACCGACGAAGGAGTCCAGCGTGATGGGGGGCCATGTCACGACGCGGGGCGGCGCGGCAAACACGGGGCGCGCGAGTCCAAGACCCAGGATACCGCTCAACGCCGGAATCAATAACACGATCAAAAATATTCGTTTGTTCATTTTCACCAATCGTCTTTGCGTCGCGACATCACGACGCCGTGTCCATCAAATGGCGGGGCTAAAGATATAACACCACGCGGGGTTTGTCAAACAGTAAGGGCGAGGTATTCGCTCAGTAATCCCGGATGACAGATCGCGCCCTAAATGCCAACGCGTCTCTCAAATCGGAAAATTCTTGCGAATGCCTCGCCCTTACGCGTGTAATTATCGCGAATGGAATCGTCGTTCGCTGCGGTCGAGCCGGATTTCGACATCAGCGCCGAGCGCGTTTTGAATCAGACTGAGATACACGTGATCCATCATCTCTTGGCGCAAGCGCACCTCGCGATCCACGCTGTAGAGAAGCGCGTTGTACACTTCGAGACCGCCATAGTCGGCTTGGAGAATTTGGATGACTCGCGCGATGTGTTGCCCATCTGCCGGCGAATCGAGCAAGATTTCGCAATCCGTTTCGATGTCGGCAATTTTCTCGCCGCGCCCGATGCACGGGGCAGGCACATCAATGCGCAGCGCGTCGTCGAAATCGGACAAGCGAATGAAGAACGACGCGATCGCGGGTGAGTCTTTGACTTTTTCGAATACAACCGCTTCTTGTTGCTTGGCGAATGCGCGTTTGCCGAACAACACCGGGGTCGAAAAGCCAGCCGCGCGATTGGTCCACCGATAAAGGATCTCGCTGTCCGAAACTTCGCTGGGCGGCGCATCTTCCGTGAACTTTTTTTTGAGAAAAGCATCGCGCCACCACACTTTGGCATGCGTGGATTCGCGGCTCGTTTTGGCAATCGAGACGAGCCACAATTTTTTTTCGGCGCGAATATCGAACAGACGCAGGTACGCTTTGAGAATTTGCTCGACCGTATCGTTGAGCAGTTCTTTCGCAATCGTTTCCGATTCGCTGTCGGCGATATCGTGTTTGATCTGATAGAGTTGAGGCAATTGTCCGTACAGCGCGCCGTCTAAAAACATCACGCTTTCACGCGGCAAGGTCGCGGCTTTTTTGCGCGCGAGCGTGGCTTCGAGCCGGTGCATCATCAATTCAGCAAAGCGTTCGACGAACGGGGAGGGCGTTGCGCCCGGCAAGATGCGGACGTCCACTTCCGTATCATCTTCGCGCGCGTTATTCTGCTCGCCCACGACGAGTGCTTGCGCGACGAGCAAGTACGCCCCGTTCGCCAGGTGGCGCACCGCGCGTGATCCATCCACGGCGTAGCCGGGGCGGCGTTCCGGCGCTAGATTAGTTGGAAGCGGATGCCAGTGTTCGGCGACCAATTCCTGCAATTGTTTTTCGTGTGGGCGCGCATCCTTCTGAAGCGTCTGACGCAGCTCAGTTCGCTTTTTGGGGTCTTCCAATTGTTGGCTCAATTGATCAATGAAATTCGGCATCTCTACCTCTCTCGAACATCTGTGCCAATTATACCGCAACTGATAAGCAGATGCAATCTCTAATCTCCAATTCATCGCGGTTTAATGCGAACGCTGCATACTGCGCGCAAGTAAATGTGGGGCAAGTTTCCAACTTGCCTAGAGGAGTCTAACAATGAGCAACCGAGGAGTGATTCTACTCGCAATTGGAATGTTGATCCTGGGTCTCGTGGTGGGCGGACTGGTCGGTAGCGTGGGCGGCTATTTCGCCGGACGCAATACCGCGTTCGCGTTCAACCCGTTCATGCAAGGATACGGTTCGCCGATGCAACCAGGGCAGTTGCCGTTCAACCCGCCAGGCGGCTTTCAGCAACAGCCGGCGACGACGGATGGTGCGCGCGTGACCCAGGTCGAAAATGGTTCGCCTGCCGCAAAAGCCGGCCTGCAAGTTGGCGATGTGATTACCGCCGTTGGCGGAACCAAGGTGGACGCGAATCACGCGCTCGCGGATTTGATCGCGGCGAAAAAGCCAGGCGATAAAGTTGACCTGAGTGTGACGCGTGGCACGCAATCGCTCACCCTCACCGTCGAGCTGGGCGCTGCGCCACAGAACAGCAGCACGGCATACCTGGGAATTCGCTACGGCGCGGTTGCGCCGGGACGATTCCGCCAACCCGGATCGCAGAACAATAATTTGCCGGGTGGATAAACCAAAGACCCGAAGAGTTTTCGCGAAGCGAACTCTTCGGGTCTTTTTTTGTCTGTTCATACGGATGGATTACTGAGGTCTCCCCAAAGAATGGGCTTGGGATATTTTGCCTGTGATGTACTTGATGATGTCTTCACCTAATTCGCGATTGGGACCGGAGAGTTTCATTGAAAACGCAAATTCGTTCTTGTCGGTATAGAACCAGACATAGTCATACTTGACGAGTCTCAAACTAAATGTGATGACCGCAAAACAACCCAACACCAGTATGAGAATTCTATTAACACTGAAGTTGATCAAGTTTCCGAGAGTCAATGAACTGATGAGAAAAAGGATAAGGACGATCCATCCCAGATTGGTCCATTCTGATTCACCAGTTTTGCCTCTGATAACCTTGGGTCGCAGTTCCGAATACTCGTATTCTTCGGTGTATTCCCTCAATAGATTCTTGGACGTGACAACAACTTTCTGATCTAAAGCTTGAATCTTTACCCTGTCCCAAAAGTTCGGCAAATTCATCTGAGTGTATTCCCAAAGAGGTTCTTCCTGTGGAGGTAAAAGCATTATCCTAGATGCCAAGAGGTCACCTATAATAACAAAAGCGTCGTCTGTGTATTGGGTTCGGTCGTTCTTTTTCCAAATAGTCACTAATTCTTCAGTATCAAGTTTTTCCCACTCGCTTGCTAGTTGTTGTTGCGATTGCGCTCTCTGATTTTGACTCATGCTGGGTGCTCCTTGTAGCCAATGCTAATTGGTTTGGTGAAATCAGAATTGTTTGCGCCGTAATGACTGTGCTGTCTAGCGTCTAGGTTGGAAATTTGTCCGCCGCATCCATCACCACCGCGCCGTGTCCCGAACACACAATGCGCGGCGCGAGCGCGGCTTGCAAGCGTACTGAGATATCCGCTTTTTTCTGATCCCAGTTGTTCATCCCGCGCGAACCGCGCAAGCGCGTCCCTTCGCTCACCAGCGAATCGCCGACAAACAACACGCCGGCGGACGGCACGAAATACGAAAGGTGTCCCGGCGTGTGACCACTCGTCGCGAGGACGCGCACGCCATCAAGAATCGGCAAGACCTGGTCATCGCTCACGATTTCATCCACGCGCGTGGGACGCACGCTGAAAAATCGTCCCAGGATGGGCAGCAGAATCGCGAACAAAATTTTTTGCCACCCGACAAGTTTGAGTTCGCGCGAGGCGGTGCCATGGGCAATCGCGCGCGCTTCGATGGCGCTCGCATACACGCGCGCGCCGGTTGCCGACTTGAGCGCGGACAGCGCGCCGATGTGATCGGGATCCGAATGCGTGATGAGGATGTGTTTCAGGTCACGCGGCGCGCGTCCCAGGTTCGCGATGTACTTGAGGACTCGTTTCTCCATGACGCCGAGACCGGCGTCAATCAGCGTTAGCCCGTCTGGTTCCACGATCAAAAACAAATTACAGATCGTGCCGGGGATGTGGTGAACGTGCGGAGCGATTTGCATATCACCCTTCGTAATGTGTGACGGTCACGCGTGGGGCAAGGCGGTCGGGTCCGCTGAAATAAATCACGACGCGTTGTTGCGCGGCGAGTTCGCGCATGCGCAGCGTGGCGAACGACTTTTCATCGCCGCCGCTCAACAAAATATACTCGGCGTCGCTGATGACTTGGAGGTGTCGAATCTTTTCCGCGCGCGCATCGTCGAACTCGATGACGATCTTGACGTTGTGCGCCGCGTCGTCGCCGCGATTCTCGACGATCACGCCGCCGATGACGATCAGTTCCGGCACGTCGTACGAAGGCAGGACGAGTTGAGTCAATTCCGCGCGTGGCGACGCGCGCTTGTCATTCGTGCGATTGAGGCGAAGCATTGAGAGTGACACGGCTCATCTCCTTGACATCATTGTATCACGAACGGGAGAGGAGAACAAATAGCCCGTTGGTTTAGCAATACCTTCGCGAACCTTTTTATCCGCGAATCACGCGAATCGCGCGAATCTAAAAAATTAGCGGCGATTCGCGTGATTCGCGGATTAACATGGGGGTTGGCGCAAGTATCGTTTAGATGATCGCCAGCAACACCGTCAGACTGAACATGCTCACGATGGTGGAAATCGAAATGATGACGGTGATCAGTTCCGGCGCGGTGTCGAATTCGTGCGCGAGCGCGACGCCGAAAATCGCGCTCGGCATACTGCTCTCGACAATCGCGGCTTGGCGCGTGATGCCTTGTAGCCCCATCAGATTGGTGAGCGCCATGCCTAGCCCCGCCGCAACGACGAGCCGCATCCCGGTCGCGACGAATGCGATCTTGAGATGTCCGTGAAAACTCGCGGTCGTCAATTGTACGCCAAGCAAGATCAACAAGAACGGCACGAGCGAATCCCCGACCATCTTGATCGGATCGAAGAAGAACGCCGGCAATTCGATGTGCGCGAGATTGACGATCAATCCCAGGATCATCGCGTACAGACCCGGCATCGCCCACACCCGCCCCATCGCTTGGCGCACATCCGCCTTACCGCGCGCCGCGATGTACACGCCGAAACTTTGCAGAATGATCTGCATCATGATGCCGATAATCACGCCGCGATCCACCGCGCTTGCGCCGTACGCGAGCAAGAGAACCGGGAAACCGATGTTCACGACGTTGGCAAACAGAACACTGATGTGAAACGCGCTCGCTTGCGTCGGCGACAACTTGAGCCAGCGCGAAATGAAAAGCGAGAGGAGATAGAGCAGAAACGTCACGAGCAGATAAAAGAGCGCGAGCTGACCCAGCTCGATGAGCGAGAGGGTTGTGCGCGCCATCGCGGCAAAGTTCATGGACGGCACGAGCACGTACAGCCCCACCCGTGACAGCGTGCGCTGATCGAACGGCATCAAACGTCCAGCGACGTACCCGATCGCGACGATGATAAAGACCGGCAGAATGACGTGAATGAAAATTGCAATGAGCGTATCCACGGTGAATCCTTCGAGTGGAATACGCTCATTTTACTTGGCGTGGATACGCATGTCAAAATTTGCCCGCGTCTCGAAAACGAAATCGGTGTTATAATAGTTGGCGTTTGAATCCTAAAGGAGCGATTCGATCAATGAAAAATGGTACTTGCGTAGTTGTCACCGGCTTGGGCGCGATTACGCCGGTTGGAAATGACGTGCCGACGACGTGGCGCAATCTCGTCGCGGGCGTATCCGGGATCGCGCGTATTACCTTGTTCGATCCAGCGAATCTCGCGACGCAGATTGCCGGCGAAGTGAAAGGGTACGATGCGCGCCAGCATTTCGACGTGAAAGAGGCGCGCCGGTTGGAACGCTTTGTGCAATTCGCCACGGTTGCCGCGCGCGAAGCCATTGCCGACGCGCATCTCGACATCAACGAACAGACCAACGAAAAAATCGCGGTGGTGATTGGCAGTGGCGTCGGCGGCGGCATGTCCATCGCCGACCAAGGCAAAATTTTAGAGACCAAAGGTCCGCGCCGGATCAGTCCATTTTTCATTCCGATGATTCTTTCCGATACCGCGCCGGGTCAGGTCGCGATTGAATTCGGCATCAAAGGTCCGAACATGTCCATCGTCTCCGCGTGCGCGACCGGCGCGAACGCGCTCGGCGAAGCGGCGGAGATGATTCGGCGCGGCGATGTGGACGCGGCGATTTGCGGCGGCGTCGAGGCGTGTTTGCATCCGCTTGCGTTCGCCGGGTTCAACGCGATGGGCGCGCTCTCGACGCGCAACGACGAGCCGGCGCGCGCGTGTCGTCCCTTCGATGCAACGCGCGATGGCTTTGTGATGGGCGAAGGCGCGGGGGTGCTCGTGCTCGAAAACGCGGCACGCGCGCGGGCGCGCGGCGCGAAAATTTACGCCGAGGTGATCGGATACGGCACGAGCGCGGACGCGAGCCACTTTGCCGCGCCCGCCCCGGAGGGCGAGGGCATCGGACGCGCGATGCAGTGGGCGCTTCGCCGCGCCGGTATTGCGCCGAAGCAAGTGGGCTATATCAACGCGCACGGCACCGGCACCAAGTTGAACGATGCGACCGAAACGACGGCGATCAAGCAGGTGTTTGGCGAAGAGGCGTACAACATTCCGGTGAGTTCGACGAAATCCATGATCGGGCATTTGCTCGGCGGCGCGGGCGCGGTCGAGGCAATCGCGTGTCTCAAGGCGCTCGAAGAAAAAACATTGCCGCCGACGATCAACTATGCCGAGCGCGATCCCGCGTGCGATCTCGATTACGTGCCGAATACTGCGCGTCACACGGATCTGAACGTCGCCATGTCCAACTCGATTGGCTTGGGCGGGCACAACGCGAGTGTCATATTTCAGATTTATGATTTATGATTTTAGATTTTCAAATCCTAAATCGTAAATCGTAAATCGTAAATTCACAATTGGAGTCTTCATGCCGCGTTACGCGCACATTATCGGCTGGGGCAAGTACGCGCCGCCGAACATTGTCACGAACCACGACCTTGCCAAGAAAGTTGAAACGACGGACGAATGGATTCGCGACCGTACCGGGATTGGGCAACGCCATATCGCGACGCCGAAAGAAACGACGGCAGGTCTGGCGTTACGCGCCGCGCAAGACGCACTCCAAACCGCGGATGTGAGTCCGCACGAGTTGGATCTGATTATCGTCGCGACGGCGACGCCCGAATACATCTTTCCCGCGACCGCGTGTTTGGTGCAAGATGCGCTCGGCGCGGATCGCGCCGGCGCATTCGACCTCGAAGCCGGTTGTTCCGGCTTTGTGTACGCGCTCGCGACCGGCGCGGGCATGATTCGCGGCGGGATGGCGAATGTGGTTCTAGTTGTCGGCGCAGAAACATTATCGCGTGTAGTAGACTGGACGGATCGCGGGACGTGCGTGTTGTTCGGCGATGGCGCGGGCGCGGTCGTGTTGCGCGGCAGTGATGAACCGGGCGGCGTACTCGCGACCGTCCTGGGTTCGGATGGTTCGGGCGGCGATTTGCTAATCGTGCCCGGCGGCGGCTCGAAGCATCCGGCGGGACCCGACACAGTGCTATCGAAAATGCACTATATCAAAATGAATGGACGCGAAGTGTATCGCTTTGCGACGCGCGTGATGGCGCTCGCCGCGCGCCAAGTCACCGAACGCGCCGGTTGGCAACTCGATCAGATTGATCTCTTTTTGCCGCATCAAGCGAACGCGCGGATCATTGATAGCGCGGCGAAAGCGTTGCACCTATCGCCGGATAAAGTCTTTGTGAATCTCGAACGCTATGGCAACACTTCGGCAGCTTCCATCCCGATCGCGTTGTGTGAGGCGCTCGCCGCCGGGAAAATCAAACGCGACGATCATCTCTTGATGGTCGGTTTTGGCGCGGGCTTGACCTGGGCTTCGTGCGCGATCAAATGGACGGCGGCGATGCCTGGCGCGCCGACGCCGCAACGCGCGGCGATGAGCTGGGTGAGGCGATTCTGGGGTTGGTTTCGTTCGGTGAGTACGCGGGTGGGTCGCCGCGCGGACGCGGGTGTCAGCAAAGCGCGCGAGACGGTCGAACGCAAACCGCCGGAAGAATGATGGGCGTAGTGATCTGGTAAACGACGCACACCAGTACCTAGGCAAGTTCAGACTTGCGAAGTTTTGGAAACTTGGCAAGTCTGAATAACGCAACTATAAACTCAAGTGGAATTCGCTCTAGTCGCACGCTTCGCGCGCGAAAAATAAATTGAACTGCGCGACTCTCCACCGCGCGTGTGTTCTCTGATGAATTCTTGACGCGCGATCTTTGGAAGACGATGCTATAATCAAACTACCGATTGGCAAAGCAGTTGCCAGCCATTGATCTCTAAATGCCAAGGGACGACAATGTCCCCTCTACAATCTATTTTCTGCTAATAACGTGATCTCGCCAGCGTCCCAGTTGAAGGGGCATTGGCGATTTTTATTTTCTCGATGGTTCATCAACGCCGAACGCGCGACGCGCGACGATTTTGGCGGCGCGACCGTCGCACCCAGAGTCGTTGCGCGATAAGAGGGGAGGTGAGAAATCAGTAAAGCGGGTAGTGACTTGCAAATTGCATGAATTTACGCAGAGGAGGATTTCCGCCATGCGAAGACAATTTCCATTGACCCTGCTTTCGATTCTTCTAGTTCTACTTCTGGCTGTCGCCGGGCAACCTACGACTGCGGCAAGCACCGCCGGCGATGGGCGCATTCGTGGAATCTCGACTAGTCAAGCCGCGCCAACCTTTCTCCTTCAAAGTACCTTCGGAGACCTGAATACGCAGTTCAACGGAGGCAACAGCATAGATGCCTTTAAGACGTACCACCCACCCCATAAATTTATCACCTGGACAGAGAACTCGGCGCCCCCAAACACCACGCCGGGAACGGGTCCAAGACCGTTGCGGAATAGTGACGAGCGAACAGGCGGCAACTTTCCATTCATCTTGACCGGACACCAACGCTTCGACCCCCTCAAGGTCATCAGCGCGACACTGCGGGTTGACTTGCTCTTCAACGCCGCAGGGGGCACCGTTGCCAGCGATACACTTCGCTTCTGGGATGAACGCGATACCACCGGCAACTATTCCATCGGTTATGCGCTTGGCTCGCGCGTTGCCCACCGATTCTGCTCGCCCTTCGGCGATAAATGCACATCCGCATCCTTCCCGCCGACCTGGATCAGTCTTGATCTCAATTTGAAAGATGGCACGGCGCGTGTGTTCGACCTTGACCCAGTCACGCTCCAGCGAACACCTTTTAGCCCTCGCCCAGGTGGCGCGGCAAGTGGTTGTAATGCCCAAGTCCCAGTGGATTGCCCTTGGCCCTTCAATCCGGAGTTGTTGCCGTTCGACCGCGGCAGTCCAGCAGATGTTTTGCGGCTCGCCGCCGATGGCGCACTATACGGATTGCTCGAAGATGACAGCGCGCTTAGTTTTGTGTCATTGACAGTTCAAGTGGAAGCGCCACCCGTCGTATGTCCGACCGTGCTCGACGATTTCACTCGCGCGAACGGCGCGCTGGGTGTCAATTGGGGCGGCGAAAAATCGTTATCCAATTATCGCCTCGTCAATCAGCGTCTCAACGTCAACCAGGGTGGACCCATCTATTGGACGCGTGATATCTTTGGCGCTAGTCAGGTCGCGTGCGTTACGCTGACCAAGGTTGATCCGCGGGGCAAGCATCAGAGTCTCCTTCTCAAAGTGCAGGGCATCTGGCAACAAGGCGCGGTCGCCGTGTTCTACGATGCCACTGCCCATCGAATCGGCATCGAAACATTTATCCCGGGCAGAGGTTGGGAGACGCAAACAACCATCCCGAATATCCAGTTGCAAGATGGCGACCAATTGGGCGCACGCGTGCGCGATGGTAACGTGGGCGGCAACGTGGACGTGTATCGCAATGGTGTGCGGATCAAGGAAACTTCGTTGCACCCCTTTTTCAATGGCAAGCGTGGTCGAATCGGACTGTGGTTTATTGACTCCTCCAACACGGTGTTGGACGATTTTGCCGGCGGCACGGTCGCGCCGTGATGCGCGGCAAGTGACCTGGGAAAGGAGGACACGTGTGGACCAAGCCGTCGGCGTCGGTTGTGCTTTTGATTTCTCTGCTCGTCGCGCTGACCAGCGCCATGTCGCCCGCGCAGAATGTGAACGATACGCGACTGATCGAACCGGCGATTCCGCTATTGCAGAGACCACCCCTGGACTGTCCGCCAATTCTCGATGATTTCAATCGCCCGAATGGCGGGCTGGGTCTCGATTGGACTGGCAGAGAGGGTTTGGGCGGCTATCAGATTTTCAATCAGCAACTCACCGTCATCGGCGGAGGACCGATCTATTGGCGGCGCGCGGTTTTTGGCGCGGATCAAGCCGCGTGCATCAAGTTGGTCAAACTCGATCCGACCGGCGCGCATCAATGCTTGTTGTTCAAAGTGCAGGGCATTTGGCAGCGCGGCGCGGTCGCGGTGTTTTACGATCCAACCACCAAAGGGATCGGGGTTGAAACATTTTATCCGGGACGAGGTTGGGAGAAGGTAACGAACGTGGACATTCCGTTTCAAGATGGCGATACACTCGGCGTGCGTGTGTCGTTTCGCATCGAACTGTTCCGCAACGGCGTGCCGCGCGGCGAAGCGCCCATCTCGCTCGTCCCAGCCGTGCGCGAATTTTTTTCCCAGCGCGGGGGTCGCATCGGGTTGTGGTACATGGATGCGCCCAACGCCGCGCTAGACGATTTTGCGGCGACGACGATGCCGCCGTGATAAAATAACATCTCCCGCCGCATGGCGGGAGATGTTCGTGATTGTTGCGTGCCCATGTCGCTCCGCGATTTTATCGGGAGCACGCGGACGCAATGCAGTGCTACACCGTCGTATTTTTGGTTGTCTTGCCGTGTGATGAGATTGGCGTCACACGGTTTTTTATTTTCAACCGTCAAAAAACTCGTTCGCGATTTGACGGTAACTCCCCCTGATTTTTGTCGGTGGCTTGTCGCGCGCGTCGTAACCTGCGAGTGGAAATTCGCAAGGGGAGGCGCAAAATGCGAACGACGAATAAACTCAAGTCCTGTTTCATCACACTGAGCATCATCGTTCTGGTTATCGTAACTCGTAACGATGCGACGGCGTCCGCCGCGCCCATCCCATTCGTCTCCATTGCCACGCTCGCCGCTCCCGCCGATGTTCTCGACAGAATCACCCTCGCCGGCGAATACACTGATGCGGACGTGCAGCAACTTAGTAGCAGTCTCCAATTACTCCAGAAGCAACTGCCCGTATGGTCGCAGTACATCGAAGAAGCCAAGCCGCTCGTGATTGCCATTGATCTGAACGAAGGCGCGCGCGGACGCGCGGCAATTGCAAAATGTTGTATCGCGGGAGGACGCGGCGTCATTACGTTTGGGTTTCACTTGGGACAATCGCCCGATGACGCGGGGCAAGCACTCGCAGCGCGGCAAGTTACGTTCATTGGCACGCTCGTCCACGAGGTCACGCACATTCGCGATCAACGCGCGGGGCGGTTCGCGCCCAAGACGGATCGCCAGAGCTGCGTCGCGGCGGAGAAATCGGGGTTGGAAAAGCAAGTACAAGTCAAACGTGCGCTGGCGGCGCTGAACTTGGGTGCGGCTTACCAGCAAGTGTTGGATGAGCAAATCAACAGTGAGGCGACCGCGCTTCGATCGCGCGAATTGTGGGATATGTACTGCGGAATGTTTGACCATTAGAGCACGCTCAGACGTGCGACATATTTCGTCGGCAAGCAGATCGGATCAAACGCGGCAGAGTCTATTTTGAAATGTTGGCGCTGATGCTTCAACTCGCCGTCAATCAAGGCGCGGGTTAAGGGTTTGAAAAATAGCTTGCGCTCAAAACCCGCAGGGTTTCCCAGACCCTGCGGGTTTTTGATTCTACCCCATTGACGCGCCGGGACAAAACGAGTAACATTCCGCTACCCAAGGGGGACAAGGTCATGGCGCGCCTCTCCTCGAAGTTAGCAGACTCAATTAAGGTCTATCTCCTCGGATCGTTTCGCGTTGAACGCGACATGCAAACGATCCATTTTTCCACGCGTAAAGTTGAATCGCTCTTGGCATACCTTGCTCTGCATCTCGAATCCCACGCGCGCGAAAAACTCGCCGCGCTCCTGTGGGGCGATTCCACCGACGAACTCGCGCGCCGCTCACTCCGCACCGCGCTCTCTTCACTGCGTCAATCACTCGGCGATGAAATCGTGCTTGCCGATCGCGAGACGGTGCAACTCAATCCGGATATTTCGATCTGGGTGGACGCGCTCGCATTTCGGCAGTCTGCAAGCGACGAGTCACAATCCGTCATTGACCTCTATCAAGGCGATCTTCTGGCGGACTTGTACGATGATTGGATTCTTCAAGAGCGCGAACGAATCCGCACGATTTACGTCGACGCGCTGTTGCAGCTTGCCCAAGACGCACGTTCGCGCAGCGAGTACCCGCGCGCCATCGAATTTGCTCAACGGGTCTTGGCAAGTGATCCCGCCAACGAAAAAGCATACCAGCACATCATCTTTTGCCTTGCCGCGACCGGCGACCGCATCGGCGCACTGAAGCAGTTCGACGAGTGCGCGAAAAAATTGCGCGACGAACTGGGCGTCGAACCGTCGCAAGAGACGATTGCGTTGCGTAATCGAATCGAACAAGATTTATTCGAGAGCAAGTCGCGCGAAGCACTGCTCACTAATCTGCCGCATCCCTTGACGAGTTTCATCGGGCGCGAAAAAGAAATTGCCGAGGTCAAGCGACTGCTCGCACAACATCGTTTGGTGACGCTCACGGGTTCGGGTGGATGTGGCAAAACGCGACTCGCGATTGAGGTGGCGAGCCAATTGGTCGAATCATTTCGACAGGGCGTGTGGTGGGTCGATCTCGCGCCGCTGTCCGATCTCGCTCATGTCCCACAGGCGATAGCGCAATCCCTTGGCGTACGTGAAGCGGTGGATCAATCACTCGAAGATACACTCGTCCATTTTCTGCAAACCAAGCATCTGCTCTTGGTGCTGGACAACTGCGAACATTTGATCGCGGCGTGCGCGCAGATTTCAGATAAGCTGTTGCGCGCGTGCGCAGAGCTAAAGATTCTCGCCACGAGTCGTGAGGCGCTGGGCATCCCCGGTGAAGTGGTGTGGCACGTTCCTTCGTTGACGCTTCCCGGCGCGCTTCATTTGTTGACGGTTGAACAATTAACTCAGTTCGATGCAGTGCGGTTGTTTGCCGAACGTGCCAGAACAATCGCAACTCGCTGGAAACTCAGCGATCATGTGTTGGCTGTCGCACACATTTGTCGGCGCTTGGATGGCATTCCGCTTGCCATCGAATTGGCAGCGGCGCGCCTGAAGGTCTTGTCCGTCGAAGAGATTGCGATGCGGCTCGACGATCGGTTTAACTTGTTGACGACCGGCAGCCGCACTGCATTGCCGCGTCAACAAACTTTGCGCGCGACGATTGATTGGAGTTATGATTTGCTCTCGGATGCAGAGCGCGTACTGCTTCAAAGATTGTCAGTCTTTGCGGGAGGGTGGACCTTGGAAGCAGCGGAATCGATCTGTAGTGATCAGTCAACCGTAAACGGTAAACAAGTTTTGTCCACGACTGTCCTGGATTTGATCGATCATCTCGTTGACAAATCCTTGGTCGTCATGGACGACACCGATGCAGCGGCGCGCTATCGCATGTTGGAGACGATTCGACAGTATGGACACGAAAAGTTGTTGGAAGCGGGCGAAGCTGAAATGATTCATCAATGTCACTTGGAGTGGCTTGTCCATTTCGCAAAGGAAGCGGATTCGAAATTACGCGGTGCGGAAATGAACCTGTGGGCGGAACGATTGGATGCTGATCTCGATAATATCCGCGCCGCGCTCGATTGGGGATTCGAGCATGGGCAAGTTGTAGACAGCACAGAACTCAATGCGGCACTTTGGTATTATTTCTTCTTGCGAAGTAATTATCGCGAAGCCAAGCAATGGGCAGAAAAGGCAGAGCGACTCACCCGCGATGCATCTCGCGAGATATGTGCTGAAGCATTATTCGCATTAGGTTTTACGCTGTATATTTTGGGTGAACACGAGAAAGCGGAACTCGTCCTACAACAAGCGTTGTCGCGCTATCGCGCCTTGGGCAATGACTGGCGAGTAGCTTTTGTTCTCAACTGTCTGGGTCACATCGCGCACTGTCGAACCGACATTGATCAAGCGGAGCAGTATTACAAAGAAGCGTTAACCATCCGTCGGGAGATTGGTGACACATGGGGGATTACGCAAACCCTTCAAAATTTTGGTGGCATCGAAGAGCGCAAGGGAAATTACGCTGGAGCCAAAGCCATCTATGAGGAAGGACTCAAGCTATCGGAAGAACTAGGAGACGAGCGCATGATTGCGCGTCGGCTGACTGATTTAGGAGGCATTGCTTATGCTCAGGGCGATTTGAAGCGAGCCGATGCTTTGCTATGCCGCGCTGTGTCTGCGTTGTGGCACATGGGGGAAAAATTTTCACTGTTCCAAGCGTTGACGCGCTATGTGCAGTTAATGGTGGCTGAAGGTCAACCCTATAGCGCGGCTCAAGTGCTTGGTGCGATGGAGTTCGCGCACGACGAACTAGGTATGCATGTCCCAGGAGCTGAACGTAGAATTTTAGGGCAGACCATCGAACAGATTCGTGATCTTTTAGGCGCAGATGGGCTTGTGCGCGCGCTTGGCGAGGGACGGGCGATGACACTTGAGCAAGTTATTACGTATGCGCTTGAGAAAGACATAGCATAAAGTCGAGAGCGCGACTCACCAGTGAAATCCGTCGGGACGAATTACCGAAATCGTCCCGATTTTTTTGCGCCCTGATTTGGCGATAATTTAACGCTAATGAAGTAATCTAGGATCAAGATTCGTTGGAGACATCCATCAGAACGCGAAGGAAAACCATGTCGAGTGAAAGTCCGCCTATACGCATCACGCTCTGTTTCAACTCCGGGCGCGGCGATCCGAAGATGATGACGGGCGACGTCGTTTTCACCATCATGGCGACGGGACAAGAGCATCGCGGTCCGGCAGGGGTTCTGGGCATGCTCACCTATCTGTACCACATTGCCTTCGACGCTGCCGCGGAAATCAAGAATGTGGTTGCTGCCGATCAACACGTTGCGATCGAAGGAGATTTCATCGGCAAGCATGTCGGCGAATTTGCGGGCGTCCCGGCGACGAACAAAGAGGTGCGCGTGCCCTTGGCAATCGTCTACGATCTGGAGAACGATCAGATCAAATGCGGGCGCATTTATTTTGAGATGCCGGCGTTGTGGCGTCAACTCGATGTTCCGCCCGCCAGATAAGCGCGGAGAAGGGAGCAAAGCCAAGATGCTCTCTTTCCAAAGAAAGGAGGAACCAGCAGACCATCCATCACCTAATCCAGAACAAATGAAAACGGCTTGACCGAATTAACAACCCAGCCGCGTTTGCGGTATTTCCACAAAGGAGAATATCGTGAAGACTCTAAAGTTCGGCATCCGGCGCTGGCTGAGTAAGCCAGCGCCATCGATGAAAGGTCGCACAACCTATTGGCGCAACATTGCCGCGCTCGTTTTGGTCGTCCTCGGGATGATCGCGGCGACGAGTGCAGTGTTTGCGGAAAATCCAAACTCGGGTATCCTACCGCTCGGCTCGACCCCGTACGGCAAATCCTATGGCGAATGGTCGGCGGCACAGTGGCAGTAGCTCTTCTCTCTCCCGGTTGACCATCATCCACTGTTCGATACGGCGGATTGCAGTGCGGGTCAATCGGGCAAAGTGTGGTTCCTGGGCGGGACCTTCGCCGGGGTGGAAACGTCTCCCGGAGTGGTCATCGGCAACGCCACGCGTAATTGCAATGTGCCTCTTGGCAAGGCGTTGTTCTTCCCGATCATTGACGCCGAATGCTCGACGGCTGAGGGCAACGGCACGACGCGCGAAGAATTACTGGTGTGCGCCAAGTTCTTCATGGATGAGGCGACCAACTTGTCTGTCGAGATTGATGGTGTGCCCGTACGGAACCCGGGAGATTACCGAGTCCAGTCGCCGCTGTTCACTTACGGACCACTGCCTGCCAATAACGCTCTTAACTTACCCCAGGGCACAATCAGTCCGGCAGTTTCAGATGGATACTTTTTGATGTTGACTCCACTCTCGGCGGGCAAACACACAATCCATTTCCATGGCTCCGCGGTATTCACTCAAGCCGAGCATGGGTTTGACTTTAGTTTCACTTTGGATATCACCTACAATCTCACTGTGAGGTAGCGCCCATCGAATCGTGGACATCAACTATTTAATGTGACTGTGTCAAATACTCAAGACGACTGATGATCGGTCGTCACATTCTCCGAAGGAGGGAGACATGCTTACGAAAGGTATTTCGATAGTGTTTGTGATTGCAACTGTGTTGCTCGCGGCGTGCGCGCCCGCGCCAACCGCAACGCCCGTCCCACCCGCGCCGACCAGTCCGCCGCCGGCAGCAGTTCTGCCAGCCAGCGCACCAGCGGCATCGAACTTGCCTGCGCATCTCATGGTCATGCCGAATGACTTGAAGTGGGCGGATGTGCCATCGCTGCCGAAGGGCGCACAAATTGCTGTCATCGAAGGACCCTTGACGGAAGCGGTGCCGTTCACAGTCCGCATCAAGCTCCCAGCGGACTATAAGCTTCCCGCGCATTCGCATCCAGCCGTCGAACGCGTGACCGTGTTGTCCGGCACGTTTAACATTGGCATGGGGGATATGCTCGACGCTCAAAAGACGACTGCCTTGGGTGCTGGAAGCATCATCATCATGCAGCCCAAGACGAATCACTTTGTCTGGACCAAAGAGGAAACGATCGTGCAACTCAACGGAACGGGACCCTGGGGTATCACCTACGTCAACTCGGCGGATGATCCAAGAAAGCAATAAGTATTCCACTCAACCCAGCGTACAGAGAAGTTTTGGTGGGTTCGTAAGCATGCTCGGCATTGTAGGACGCCTCAGCCAAAAATAGAGCAGCCGCGACTTTCGCCGATATTACGGACCCACCTGCCAAACTCTCAACTATTGACTTGAAACGAGGTACACTATGCGACTGTTCGATAACTTGACTGAACGTGAAGAAGAAGTACTCGCTCTTGTCGCCAATGGACAAGATAACAAAGCGATTGCCAGCACACTTTGTATTAGTCGATTCACAGTGCAAAATCACATGCAGAACCTATTTGACCGGCTGGAGGTTCGAAATCGAACGGAGGCGGCAAGCAAATACTGGCAGCGCATCGGGCAATCCTAAGTGCGAGAAAATAGTTGATTTCAACTATTCACAAAATGTGATTATACCGTATACTACGTGTAAAGTTTATCCAAAATGCTGTTCACCTAATCCTAGGAGGGATTAAAATGCCTAACACAATAGATCCTGCAACTATTGAGAAAGCAAAGGAAGAAGTTTTTCAGTGGATGATCTTTCAGGCAGGTACTACCGGTCCTGTTCTTCCCGCAAAGGCGTTCTCGGAGGATTTGGTTAACAAATACGCTCTGAAGAACACGAAGATAAACCAGTTCCTAAGATATGCCCATCAGACGTTCGGCATTAACTTGGATAAAACAAGCCAACAGATTGAGCGGTGGATTTTTACACGGTGTAATGACAACACAGAACCCATCAAGTACGGGGAGACCATTGCGATTGGCACCGGTGGACAACCCACATGGATTAATTTTGAGGTACGAACATACGGGATCAACTTGAAATTTAAAAACGACCCATCATGTGAATGGAGAATTATAGGAGGACCAATTGGTACCCCTGTAAAAACAGGGGATCGGGTGGGATTATTTAACGAAAAATCAAAGGCTAGTCCCACCGAGAACGGAGAATTTCTGATTCATTTTGATCGTACGCTTGGTCATGCAGATCTTGGTTGGCCCACCAGTCAAACCTTATTAGACAATCTTGGTGACTTTTTCAAAGACAATTGGGAGGATATTGTAAAGTATCTGCTAGGCGAAGGGACTCAACAAGATCCGCAGCCAGAGGAAATGCCGAGGCATGATACAACGCCAGGGCACGGTACAACGCGCCCCCCCGTCAATAATCCAAGTTGAACGACCGGTCTTTGCCCGCCTAGGCCGTCTTAGCAAACGCACCTATGCAAGCTGGATAGTTGTTTGGCACAAATCGAATTTTCCAGAGAATCAAGATGCGAGTCGTATCGACTCGCATCTTGGTTTTCTTGTAACTGCTCAGGCGGTTGATGCAGGTTGCGTAGCCAAGATGGGCGGCACATAGGGTGTTCCTTGCAACGCCGACTTGAGTGCATCCAAGACCCGCTGTCCGTTTTTCTGCGCGGTGGAAATGTAACTGCGAACTTGGC
>JACRBM010000016.1 GCA_016219275.1 Chloroflexota bacterium | reverse complement strand
TTGCCGTTATTGCCCAAACATCTCACACGTCAACCTCGGACCAACCGAAACCACCCAATCGCCCGTCAGAGAATCATCCTTGGCGTCGTTCACCGATTGGGCGCGCGCGTTTCAAATCATCCCGGCAACTGACCAATCCGAAAATCTGACGCACACCCTGTGCAATTGGGTGTGCGTCAAAATTTTGGAACACTCAACCTTGCGAAGGTTTTGACGGCAAAACAAATATGATTGCCGTTCAACCTTCGCAAGGTTTTTTCACCACCCAAAAACTTGACGCACACCCTGTGCAATTGGGCACGGTTTTTCAAAAGTCATTTGCAGACTCATCCCCTGCCCCCTTCCCTTATAGGGAAGGGGGTTGGGGGTTAGGTTGGCAAGTGAGTCAAGCGACTTTTGAAAAGCCGTGTGCAATTGGGTGGGCGTCAAAATTTTGAAACACTCAACCTTGCGAAGGTTTTGACGACAAATCAAATATGATTGCCGTTCAACCTTCGCAAGGTTTTTTCACCGCCCAAAATTTTAACGGACACCCTTTGCAATTTCGCGCGAAACGGTTTGCCAGAGCGATTGATTTTGGATATACTGGCGGCATTAATAATCAGGAGTCGAGTATGGCTTTGCCTCACGAAGGTACGGCGGCGAGTCTGGATGTGCGCGGCGGCGATGCGCGCTTGCCGGCAAAATGCGCGTCCGAATCCCAGGTCGTGCTCAATCAACAAATGATGCCGTCCGACGCGAATCCGTTGGGCAATGTGCACGGCGGTTACGTGATGAAACTGGTGGACGAAGCCGGCGCGCTCGCCGCGATGCGGCACGCGCGGCGTCCCGTCGTGACCATCGCGATTGACTCGATGACGTTTCTTTCGCCGGTCAAAGTGGGTCACTTGTTGACCTTGCACGCGTCCGTGAACTGGGTCGGTCGGTCGTCCATCGAAACGGGAGTGCGCGTCGAAGCCGAGAATCCGATCACCGGCGAAATCGTGCACACCAATTCGGCGTACGCGGTGTTCGTCGCGCTCGACGACGAAAGCAAGCCCACCTCAGTGCCGCCGCTCATTCTCGAAACCGACGATGATCGGCGGCGCTGGACCGAAGCCGAAGCGCGGCAAGAGTTACGTCTGGCGCGCGCCAAGCGAAAATCATAACTCGTATTTTTGAAGAGGAGTCATCATGCGAATTGCAACCCGAATGAGCCGATTGGGCACCGAGACCGCGTTCGAAGTGCTCGTCAAGGCGCGCGCGCTCGAAGCGCAAGGGCGCGATATTGTGCATCTCGAAGTGGGCGAACCGGATTTTCCCACGCCCGCGCACATTGTCGAAGCCGGCGTGCGCGCGTTGCGCGACGGCAAAACCAAATATACGCCGAGCCAGGGCATTCCCGAACTGCGCGAGGCGATTGCGCGCCACACCAACGCGACGCGCGGTTTGAACATTTCACCCGATCAGGTCGTCGTCACGCCGGGCGCGAAACCGATCATGTTCTTTTCGATCATGACACTTGCCGAAGCTGGCGACGAAGTGTTGTACCCCGAACCTGGGTTTCCGATCTACGAGAGCATGATTAACTACGTCGGCGCGAAACCCGTGCCGTACCATCTGCGCGAAGAAAACGAATTTCGTTTCGATCCCGACGAGTTTCGCGCGCTCGCCAATTCGAAAACCAAGATGATCATTCTCAACTCGCCGCACAACCCGACCGGCGGTGTGTTCACGCGCGCGGACTTGCAAGTTGTCGCCGAGGTCGCCAACCAGTACGACATTACTGTGTTCACGGACGAAATTTACTGGCAAGTGTTGTACGAAGGCAAATTCGAAAGTCTGCTCTCGATCCCTGGGATGCCGGAACGCACCATCGTGCTCGACGGGTTTAGCAAAACGTACGCGATGACCGGCTGGCGCTTGGGCTGGGGCGTCATGTCGCCCGCGCTCGTGCCGCACATCACGCGCCTGCAGACGAACTCGAATTCGTGCGTGCCGGCATTCACGCAGTCCGCCGGCATCGCCGCGTTGACCGGACCGCAAGACTCGGTGGGCAAAATGGTTGCCGCATTCAAGGAACGCCGGGATGTAATCGTGGAAGGCATGAACACGGTGCCGGGATTCAAGTGCCAGAAACCGCACGGCGCGTTCTACGTGTTCCCGAACACGACGGGGACGGGCTGGGATTCGCGCAAGATGGCGGATTACATTCTCAACGAAGCCGGCGTCGCGTGCGTGAGCGGCACCGCGTTCGGCAAGGCGGGCGAAGGATACGTGCGATTCTCGTACGCGAACTCGTTAGAGAATATCCAAAAAGCGGTGGCGCGTATCCGCGAAGCCGTCGCCAAGATTCACGATTGAAACGAACAACCCGACGATAAAACCGTCGGGTTGTTTATTTTATGCATGTAGGGGCGAGGCATTCGCAGAATGTTGATGCTTGGATCATCACCCATCGAATGCGATGTGACTGGTTGAAGAATTACCGTTTTGCGAATGCTTCGCCCCTACATCGCGCCACCGTACCTTTCGGGGTTCAGCACGCCGATAAAACCCAGGTTGCGATACAGTTCGTTGTAATCCAAGCCATAGCCGACGACGAATTCGTTCGGCACATCAAAACCGATATAATCCAGGTGCACTTCCACTTCGCGGCGGCTGGGTTTGTTGAGCAACGCGCAAATCTTGAGCGACGCGGGTGCGCGCGTTTGCAGATTGTGCGTGATGTAAGACAAGGTGCGTCCCGTATCCACGATGTCTTCGATAATGAGCACGTTGTGATTCTCGATGTTCGAGTTCAAGTCCATCAAGATGCGGACGACGCCAGTCGTTTCGGTGTGCATGCCGCCGTACGACGAAATCGCCATAAAGTCGAACGCGTGGGGAATTCGAATCGCACGCGTGAGGTCGCTCAGAAACAGCACGCCGCCTTTGAGGACGCAGACCAACAACAAATCCTTGCCGGCGTAATCGCGGCTGATCGTTGCGCCGAGTTCGGCGATGCGCGCATCGAGTTGTTCACGCGTGATAAGAATTTTGGCGATGTTGTTGTCGAGATTAACCACGCATTGCTCCTTAGGTTGAAACCCGTTTCCTCCACGCTGGTGAAAACGGGTTTCCACTTGTTAGTATTCAGCCAGGGAGGGTGCGCCGTCGTCCTGAATTGGCATCGAAAGACGCGGCGGTGGTATGTCCAGCGATCTGGTTTCGACGCGCATAATGGGCAGTGTCAGTGTGTCGCCATTCGGCGTGACGAGGTCCGCCGAGATCCAGCCGCGTTTGGTCAGATTGGGAAACGCGATTTGCCACCACTTGTTGTCTTCGCTGCGCGCCAGCAAAGTGACGCCGGCACCTTCGACCAAGCGACCCAGGATTTCCGCGTCCGCCATGGGGGCAGCGCGTACGCGCAGTGTACCGCTGATGCTGACGCGCGCTTGAATCTGAATGGTTGCGGTGGGTTTAGGTGTAACGGTCAGTTTGGCAGGCGCGGGCGATGCGCTTGCGCTACTCGTCGCGGGCGCGGCGGTCGTCGCCGCATCGGCGGTAACGACCGGCGTTAGCGTGCTCGTCGGTTCCGGTGTGGCGGTTGGTTCCGGCGTCGGCGTCACCGTCGGCGTAAAGGTCGCGGTCGGCGTTGACGTGCGTGTCGGTGTTGCGGTGCGCGTGGGCGTCGGCGTCGGCGTCGGCAAACCGGCTTTGTACTTGGCGGCGTACTCGCGCGTGATGTCGAGATACAAATTACCGTACGTCACACTCGGCTCGATCATCGTGCCTTCCGCCCATTCATTCCAACTGGTGATCATGATCCAGTCGGGATAGGTGCTGAACGCGGCTTGCCACATTTCGCGATAGAACGCGCCGTTCTCGCGATCGCGGACGACTTTTTCCGGTTGCGTGGTCTTGCGATTGTCCGCGCCGGGGTTGACCGTGGCGACCCAGATTTTATCCGCGCCGAATTTTTTGATGCGGGGGGGCCACTTGTTTAGTTCGCCGCGCACGTTCTTGGACCACGCGACCATGTAGAGGTGATGCCCGTCGAAGACGCGCTGGTACGTTTCGTCAATGCCTTCGGCGATCCAAATCTGTTTGCGTTGCGGGTCAATATTATTGCGAATGGCGACCCACTCGTCCACCGAGTAGATTTGCTCGCGCCAAAAAAACAAGACCGGTTTGCCATCCACGCGCAGATAGGCGGGATGTTGCATGTGCGTGGATTGTAGGTACTTGAGCGCGTTGACCACGTCGTTTTTGTTGTGAAAGAAGGGCGAGTTGATCTCGATGTCAATGCCGACGGGGAAATACAATCCGCGCGCCTGATCGAGCATCGCTTTGAAGTTGAAATCGGTGGGATTGCCGGGACCCCACCACGAGACGATGAACGAGTCAATGCCGGCTTCGCGCGCTTCGACGATCTGGCGCGCGGTATTGATCGGATCGCGCGACAAGTACTTGAGCGTCGGCATGTCCGGTACGTTTTGCGTCTTCCACGTATTCTCGTCGTACCAATTGTAATAGAACGCGAGAACGAGTGGAGCGCGACGCGCCTGCGCGAAACCGGGAATCGCCAAGGTGATAAAGGCAACGAGGGCAACGGCTACAACGAGGAGTGGTACTAGTCGTTTCATGTTACAACGTCATTTTAACACAAGACGGGCAATGTGACAAAATCAGCCGGCGCAGGCGCGGCGCGGGAAAATAAAACCGGAAGGCAGCGCCGCCTTCCGGTTTCGGTAGAAATGAAATTGCGCTACCGCGCACGCAACCACATGCTGGCGAGACCGATTGCCGCGATTGCGCCAATGCCGAGTACGGCGACGAACCACGGCGCGTCGCTCGTCGTTCGCGTGTGCAGGGATGAAAGCGTCACGGCGGTCGGCGCGCCGTTGTCGGTAATCGCCCACAGCGAAAAACTGGCGACATTCGTCGCGGAGACGTACGGGTTGGTCCCGCCGGTTGTCACGCTGCCGGTTTGCAAGACCCACCGCCCGTTCACCTGTTTTAACGCGCGCATGTTCGCTTCGACGAGACCGGCGGGCGCGACTTCGCTCGTCGCATAGTGCAGTTGGAGCGTTCCGGTAAAAATGGGCGCGCCGTCGGCAGTGATGCTGTAGGTACGCGGAAGCGCGCGCGTTAGACCAGCCGGCGTACTCTTGGCGAGATTGATCGTGATAAAAGTGGGCGCGGTGGTCAACGTCGAAAAATTGACGAGCGTGCTTTCGTTGTTAAACGTGTAATTCGTCCCGGTTGAGAACGCATGGGCGCGCCGAACATTCCCGACGACATCGCCGCCGGACGCGGTGACCGTCGCGCCACTCGCCAGGTCGAGCGTATTCGAGCCGGTATTCAAATCGCCGGCGGACAACGCGAGCGCGCCGTTCACCGTGACATTTCGATTCAGCGCAACGCCAGCCGCGTTGTTGATCGTCAGGTTGTTGAAAGTGATTGCGTTCGCGCCGCCAATGCTCTGCGTAGCCGATCCGCCAAACGCGATGTTGGGTGTGGTCAGCGTTCCATCATTCGTCAAGTTGCCGGCAAGTGTGAGCGTGTTCGCGCCGGTGCTTAGACTGCCAGCGGTGTCAATCGTCACATTCGCCGCGGAGGTGCTCCCGGCGAGAGTCACCGGTCCCTGAAGGTACACATCATGCGTCGCGCTCGGCGTCGTGCCCGACGTACAGAATTGCCACGTGGCAGGAGTCGCCCAATCGCCGCCGCCGGTCGTGCTGACACAAATCGCTTGCGGCGCGGCAAACGCCGGCGTGGATGAAACCAGCATCCCCACCATGCCTAAGAGCACTAGTAGTCCGATCAAAATTGCGCGTTGCATAAAATCCTCCTTGGAATTGTGTAAAATAAGAAATCGCCGCGCGTAGATAACTCTCGGCGGCGATCATCACCGTGAAATTGGATTCAGTATAAACTGTGAACTGGGGATGGGTCAATAGGATAAGAGCACGAATCGTTAAGGTTTTTTTACCGAATCGGCATTGACACGCGAATCTGTCCGGTGTAAAAAGGATGCCATTGTGAAAAGAAAACTCTAGGATGAAGGAGGAAAAAATGGCAATTCGACACGCACAAGCAGTGTGGACGGGAACGCTGCGCGAAGGTTCGGGCACGATGAAGTTCGCCAACTATAACGGTCCGTACACCTGGGCATCGCGCTTTGAATCCGGCGCCGGCACCAACCCGGAAGAATTGGTCGGCGCCGCGCACGCGGGATGCTACTCGATGTTCTTGTCCTCGTTGATTACCAAAGCCGGTTTCAAGCCCACGCGCATTCAAACGACCGCGACGGTTCATCTCGAAGAAGGTCCGACGATTACAAAGATTGAACTAAACACCGACGCCCACGTGCCGGAACTCGACCCCGCCAAGTTTCAGGAACTTGCCGCGCAAGCCAAAGCCAACTGTCCTGTGTCCAAGGCGCTGGCAAGCGTCAACATCCAGCTCAACGCAAAACTGATCGGCTAGCAGTTGGCGAGGGCGGCATCGCGATGCCGCCCTCTGCTTTATCCTGAGGTGTGGTATACTCACGGCGGAGGTGCGTATGTTTTTTGCGCGAGGATTTGCGTTCATCGCGTTGATGATCGCGCTGACCAGTTGCGCCGCGCCGATGATTCTCACCCCAACACGCGCGCCGATTGCGCCAACCGCGCTGCCAACGCCGCAAGCCACACCGTTCGTCGAGGTCGCGCTGTTCGGCGAAAGCGGGCAAGGCGCGCTTACCACGGCGGTCGGCAACACGATCACCGTCACACTCGCATTTCGTCCGTCGCAGCGTACCGTTTTGCGCGCGAGCGATGGCACGCCGACGACCGTCACGACGGATTGGAAAAACCACACCGTCGCGCAGATGCGTTATTGCATCGGTCAGGGCTGTGCGCTGACGACCGAGTGGCTCGCGTTTGCCGAACGCGTGAATATGCGCGTCCCGGTGGACTGGGTCGGCTTGCGCGAGTACAGCATCACCGCACAGTTTCGCGATGCCAACGGCGCGAACATCCCCGCCGGCTTTGCGTTGAGCGAAAGCGCAACGCGCGCGCTGCCGATCACCGGCATCGTTGACGAACGCACGCCGAATGCCGCGCGTCCACCCGCGTTGCAAACCGTCGTGACGCACGCGCAGAACGAATTTCCGGTCGTCGGCAAACTTCAAGTCGGCGAGCGCCCGATTGCCGGCGGCAAAGCGGGTACGCGACTCGACATCAAAGTAAAATTCGAAGCGGTGAGTCCGCGCGGCGACGTGAAAGAGATGCGCGTCAAGCTGGATCGTCTGGGACGTTGCTTGACGCCGGACGAAATGCAGGACGCGCGCTGGGAGCCGTTCGCCGCAGAAAAAATTTATCCGGTCACCATCGCGATCAACTGGCAATCCTTTCGCGCGCACGTCCAGTATCGCGACGCGGCGGGAAATCTATCGCCGGTCTATTGCGGCGAGATCGCGATTGAAGGAATGCCGTGAGATTTTTTTTGACAGACCGCGTGTGGTCGCGCTATAATCGCGCCACTTGTTCGTTACACTCCTTTGGCAAAATCGAATGAAACATCCAATTACATTTCTTCCGCAAAATCTCATCACGCATGCGCCCGAAGGCACGACTGTGTTCAACGCGGCGAACTGGGCAGGACTGGCGATTGACAGCACGTGCGGCGGACGCGGCACGTGCGGTAAATGCAAAGTGCAATTTGAAAACGGCGCGACCGCGATTACCGACTCGGATCGCAAATATCTTGCCGAGTCCGATCTCGCGGAAGGGTGGCGACTCTCTTGCCGCGCGCCGATTCACGGCGAGTGCGTCGTCAACGTGCCGCGCTTGATGACGTCGCCCAAAGCCGCGCTGCTTGGCTATGGTCGCCACGTCGCGCTCAGCCCGAACGTCGCGAAAATTTTTCTGCAATTGGACGAGCCGACGCTCGACGACCAACGTTCCGATCTCCAACGCGTGATCGTCGCGCTCGACCACGAAGGATACCAGGTTCACGCCGATCTCGCGGTGTGGCGCGCGCTGCCGCAAACATTACGCGGGAGCGATTTCAAAATCACTGCGATTGTGTGCGGCGACGAACTGATCGCCGTCGAGTCGGGTGACACACGCGCACACATTTACGGACTTGCGCTCGACATCGGCACGACGACGGTAGTCGGCGCGATAGTGGACCTGAACACCGGCGCGGTCGCGGCGGTGAAATCCACACTCAACGGGCAAGCGATGTACGGCGCGGACGTGATCTCGCGCGCGAGTTTCACGATGCTCGAAGATAACGGCGTCGAGATTCTGCAAGCGCGCATCGTCGAAACGATCAACACGTTGTTCGACGAATTGCTCGCCATGTCCAGCGTCGCGCGCGAAAATGTGTACGAGTGCGTCGCAGTCGGCAACGCGACGATGATCCATTTGTTGCTCGGCATCACGCCGGAACCGATCGCGGTCGCGCCGTTCATCCCCGCGGTCGAGCAGTCGGTCACACTGCCCGCGTGCGAAATCGGTTTGCGTTTGCATCCGCGCGCGCGGCTAAGTTTGTTGCCGCATCTCGGTGCATATGTCGGCGCGGATATTGTCGCGGGCGTGCTCGCGACCGGGCTGGCGCGCAACGAAGACGAAAAGTGGCGGCTGTTCATTGACGTTGGCACGAACGGCGAAATCGTGCTCGGCTCGGTCAAGCGCACGATCTCGACCGCCGCGCCGGCGGGTCCCGCGTTCGAAGGCGCACAGATCAAATCGGGGATGCGCGCGAGCGACGGCGCGATTGAAGGTGTGATGATTGACGACGATGTGCATCTGCAAATCATCGGCGGCGATGTGAAACCGATTGGCATTTGCGGTTCGGGACTCGTGGATGCGGTCGCGCAGTTGATTCAAGCCGGACTCGTAGATTCGACCGGGCGCTTGTTGACCGCGGATGCATTGCGCGGACGCGTGACCGATAACCTGCTCGCGCGCTTGGTCGAGGTGGAAGGTGTGCGCGCGTTCTTGTTGAGCGACCCCGCCGACGGCATCGTATTGACGCAACCGGACATTCGCGCGTTGCAATTCGCCAAAGCCGCGATTTCGTCCGGCGTGGATGTCTTGATGCAAAACCTCGGTATCACCGCGAACGATCTGCACGAAGTGATGCTCGCCGGTTCGTTTGGTTCGTACATCAATCCGGCGAGCGCGCGGCGCATTGGCTTGGTGCCCTGGGTGCCAGTCGAGCGCATCGTCGCAGTTGGCAACGCCGCGGGTGAAGGCGCGAAGATCGCGCTGCTCTCGTTCCGCGAGCGCGAAGCGGCGAATCGCATTCCGGAATTGGTCGAGTATCTCGAACTCTCCGGGCGACCTGAATTCAACGATATATTTACGGAGGCGCTGTCTTTTCCCGATTCCCAAAATCAATAAAGGAGCAACTCGATGTCCACTCACGCTGGCGAAAGTATTTTCGAAAGATTGTACTTGGGTGTGAGCGAACGGCTTGGAAAAAATCTGTTTGAGCAAGTTGTGAATGCTAAATCGCTAGAGCCAACCTGGACACTTGCCAGGACCCTGGCTTTTCTAATTGCTGGTCTGGTGCACAGTCTGACGTTTGGAATTGGCTTGTTGGGAATTTTCTTGGTGGTTCGTTTTTGGTTTAATCTATTCGCGATTCTGGGCGCGGTCGCGTGTTTTGCGACGGTGTGGTTCTTGATGCCGCGCTTGCCACGGTTGAGCGATCCAATCGTGCCGCGCGCCGAAATACCGACGGTGTATCAAACGGTGGATCGCGTAGCGCAGGCGCTTGGCGCGGCGCGCGTGGACGGCATCGTCATTGACGAAAATTTCAATGCGGCAGTAGCCCAAGTGGGCTTGCGACGTAAACGAATTCTGTTTATCGGACTACCGCTGTTTGCCACGCTAGATGCTCAGGAAAAAGTGGCGGTCCTGGGACACGAGTTAGCGCACAATGTCAACGGCGATCCGATGCGCAGTTTTTTTGAAGCCAGTGCCGTGGGCGTTTTAGTCGAGTGGCATCGTATGCTCCAGCCGCAAGAAATGTGGCAAGCGCCCGGCGGATTGGTTGGACTCGTTCTGCTCATTGCGTTGCCTCTCGCCCGGTTGTTTACGTACGTCATTTCATTTATTCCATGGCTGGGGGCTTACGCGTTGGCGCATCTCTTGTGGCGTCATTCGCAACGCGCCGAATATCTTGCCGATCATCTCGCGGCGACCGTGAGTGGAACGAACGCCATGATCGCGTTGCTGAACAAACTGGGGCTGGTAGATAAATTCCTTCAGACCTTGCACACGATCACGCTCAACCGCAAAGACCGCGATTTGTTCGGTGAGTACCGGCAAGTCATTGCCGGCGTCAACGCGGATCATCTTGCGCCGTCGTCGGAGGAATCTGCTCAGACGCGGCGCGCGGATTCGTCGCACCCGCCGACCGCGTATCGCATCGCGTTTCTCAACGCGCGCCGGGTTGCCGGCGCTCAAGTCGTGTTGTCGTCGTTTGACGCCGACCAGATGGATCGCGAACTGAAACCGTTTGAAAAAGCAGTGCAAGCCAAATTGATGGATCGGTACGAGGGGAGTCTCTACTATTGATCCGTTGAGTGTGTTTGGAAGACGAGGTAAATTTGCGCTGGCTCGATGAAAAGAAACCCATCACGCGCTGGCTCGCGCGGTTGATCCTGCCGGTCGAAAAAATTAGCAAAGAAACGCTGTTCGATTGTCGCATGTGCGGGCAGTGCATCTTGCATTCGACCGGGATGACGTGCCCGATGCGTTGTCCGAAAAATTTAAGGAATGGTCCGTGCGGTGGCGTGCGCCCGAATGGCAACTGTGAGGTGTTTGCCGACAAACCGTGTGTGTGGGTGCAAGGCATCGAACGCGCGCCGCGTTTGCCGTTGTGGCAAGAGGATATTCATCATCTACAGCCCCCGGTGAATTGGCGACTGCAAGGCACGTCGTCGTGGATCAATCTCTTCACCGGACGCGACGCGATTCGTCCACGCGGCTGGGAAAACGCAAACGAACCGCAGACGAACTCGGATCAGCACGGATGAGTTTTGTGGCAACGCGCACTCAGCGCCCTCTGCGTAGCGACAGCCGGCTCGAACGCGTTTTGCGCGCGGGCTTGTTCGCGGTGACCGCAGAACTGAATCCGCCGGATAGCGCCGACCCGCAAGAGGTGTACGACGCCGCGCTCCCACTTTCCGAAGTGACCGATGCGCTCAACGCGACTGACGCGTCCGGCGCGAACGTGCACATGTCGAGTCTGGGATTGTGCGCGGTGCTCATCAACGCGGGCTATGACGTGATTTTGCAAATGTCGTGCCGCGACCGCAACCGCATCGCGTTGCAGGGCGATTTGCTCGGCGCGGCGGCGCTGGGAGTGCGCAACGTGCTCGCGATCACCGGCGACGATGTGGGCGCAGGCGATCAGCCGGAAGCCAAGCGCGTGTTCGATTTTGATTCGATGCACTTGCTCCGCACGATGCGCACGCTGCGCGATGACGGAGTGTTTTTGAGCGGACGCAAACTCACGCGTCCGCCGCACCTGTTTCTTGGCGCGGTCGAAAATCCGTTCGCGCCGCCGTTGCATTGGCGACCGCATCGGCTCGCGAAAAAGATTGAAGCCGGCGCGGATTTCATCCAAACGCAATTTGTGTTCGACATTGAAATCTTTCGCAACTTTATGGCGCGTGTGCGCGACCTGGGTTTGCACGAACGCGTGTACATTCTCGCGGGGGTCGGTCCGCTCAAATCGCCCAAGGGCGCGGAATTTATGCGGACGCGCGTGCCCGGCGTCGTGATTCCCGATGCGATTGTCGAGCGGTTGAAGAAAACGCCGCGTGAACGTTGGCGCGATGAGGGTATGCAAATCTGCGTCGAATTGATTCAGCAAGTACGTGAAATTCCCGGCATCGCCGGCATCCACGTGATGGCGTATCGCCAAGAAGAGACGGTCGCCGAAATTATTCAGCGCGCGGGATTGTTTCCACGTTTAACGAAACCGACCGCGAGTCAATCATGAAGGAGGGTCGAACAATGGCTCTATCATTTCTCGAACGTCTGCAATCCGCGCGCGTCCTCGTCGCCGACGGCGCGACCGGCACGAATCTCCAGGTCGCCGGGCTGGGTCTAGGCGTGCCGCCCGAAGAGTGGGTGTTTGACGAACCGGAAAAAATTCTCGCGTTGCATCGTGCGTTTGTGGACGCAGGGTCGGATATTATCCTCACCGATACATTCGGCGGCACGCGCATTCGGCTGCGCGAATCGAAATACCTCGACCGCCTCGTGGAGGTGAATCAACGCGCGGTCCAACTCGCGTGCCAAGCCGCGTCCGCACGCCCAGGCGTGCTCGTCGCCGGTTCGCTGGGACCGACCGGGTTGTTGCTGGAACCGTTCGGCGAACTGACGCACGATGATGTCGCGAACGCGTACGCGGAGCAAGCCGCCGCGTTGACCGAAGGCGGCGCAGATTTGCTCGTGCTCGAAACATTTTTCGCGCTCGAAGAAGGGACCGCCGCGATTGACGGCGTGAAACGCGCGAGCAAGCTGCCGCTCGTCGTCTCGTTCAGTTTCGATCAAGGCACGCGCACGATGATGGGCTTGACGCCGACCCAGGTCGCGCGCGCGCTCGTGCCGCGCGGCATCACGGTGCTGGGCGCGAACTGCGGTCGCTCGCTCGACGAGATGACCCAGGTTGTTGCGGAGTACGTCGCGGCGAACACCGGCTTGCCGTTGTGGATCAAACCGAATGCGGGTCTGCCGCGCATGGATGGCGACCGCTCGGTGTACGACACGACGCCGGAGACGATGGGCGAGTACGCTAAACGCTTCGTCGCGGCGGGCGCGAAAATCGTGGGCGGCTGTTGCGGCAGTTCGCCGGCGCACGTCGCGGCAATCGCGCGCGCGGTCAAATAGGTGAGGTGATTCGCAATACGCAATACGCAATACGCAATACGCGACGCGGATTACGTGTTGCGTGTTGCGTATTTCTTTTTGTATGAGATTGCATAGCGCGTCTGATCCTTGACGCTCATTCGGTCTGTGTTATACTGATACTGCTGGTATTCCGCAACATATTTCGATGAATACTGAGACAACCCCTCTCGCAAAATCTACACGACGTTTTTCATTCGCAGAATTGTTGAATTACATTGACACGAACTGGCACTATCCGCGCGCCGAGAAACGCGACTTGCGTTTGGATTTCTTGCGCGGGTTCGCCGTGTTCGTGATGGTCGTGGACCACTTTGGCGGCACGTCGTGGTTCTATTATCTCACCGGCAATAATCAGTTTTTCACCTCTGGCGCGGAAGCGTTCGTCCTTATTTCGGGGATGGTCGTCGGTTTGGTGTACGGCAACATCGCGCACCGCGAGGGTTTGCGCACCGCGATGATCAAGGCGCTGCAACGCGCGTGGACGCTTTACAAACTGACGATTGCGATGACGCTCGTCCTTGCCGTGCTCTCCGATTGGTTTGATTTGCCCTGGGCAAAGGACGTGGACTTGGGCGACCTGGTTATGTTTGTCGTGCGCGTGATTTTCTTGCAACAGACGTACTATCTCGCCGACATTCCGATGCTCTACACGTTCTTGATGGCGCTCGCACCACTCGGTTTGTGGTTGTTGCACACCAAGCGCACCGGCTGGTTGCACGTGATTTCGTTCGTCGTGTGGGCGGGTTTTCAGTACGTGGATTCGCAACAAATCATTATTCTGCCCATCGTCGGCAATACGACGTTCCATCCCGCCGCGTGGCAGTTGATCTTTTTCTGGGCGATGGCGTTCGGTTATCATCGCGACGCAATCTTCAAGCGCATTGCCGGATTACCGCGCTGGCCCTACTTTTTGCTGGCGACGTTGTTGTTCCTGTGGCTGTTGCACCTCTACTCAACCGAAATGGTCGCGCTCAAGCGATTGTATCCGGGCATCAACGTCGAGTGGGTTAAGGCAACGCTGTTTAGCAAAAGTCATGTCGCGCCCGGACGCGTGCTCGCGACCGCGATCGTGTTTCAATTTGCGTACCTTGCCCTGACGCGCTTTTGGGTTCCGTTCGAACGCGGGCTGGGCTGGCTGTTCACACCACTCGGACAAAACTCGCTGTACAGTTACACGATGCACGTCGTCATCATCGGCGCGTTTTATGCGATTTTGCCCTACTTGCCGGGAAACGTCACCGAGCGCGGCACGCTGAACACGTTACTGCAACTGGGCGTACTCCTGCTTTTATGGTTGCTAATCAAACGGCAGTTCGCTTTCGATATAGTGCCACGTTGACAGCATACCCGAATTGTGATAGCATAGCGCCCAGAACGTCGAGCGGATCACTTTCGTTTTGCAAAGGAGATTCTTCATGGATCAAAAATCGCGTGCTGAACGAATGGTCAATCGCCTGCGCGATTTTCGTTCTTCCAGCCCGGATGTCGAAGCATCGGCAGTGGTCAGCGCGGATGGTTTGATCGTCGCGTCGGACCTCCCCAGCGGCGTCGAAGAAGATCGCGTGTCGGCGATGTCCGCCGCGATGCTCTCCCTCGGTGATCGCATCGCCACCGAGTTGCGCCGCGGGATGCTCGATCAAGTGTACATTCATGGCGAGAACGGCTATGTGGTTTTGATGGCGGCGGGCGAGGAAGCGGTGTTGACGGTCCTCGCGCGTAAAGAAGCCAAGCTGGGTCTGATTCTCTACGATATGAAAAAAGCGGCGGCAGACATTGGCGCCCTCATCTAGAGGAGTGCCGCCATCGTCACAGCAGATCTAAAAACACGGAGCAATTTTGCCCCGTGTTTTTGTTGTGTGGGCGCGGCAATTCGCACGCGCCAACGAGGAATATAAAATGCCGAAATTTATTTTTTGCACCGGCGGCGTCGTGTCGTCCGTCGGTAAAGGCGTCACCGTCGCGGCGCTGGGACGCTTGCTCAAAGCGCGCGGCGTGCGCGTTTCGATTCAAAAACTCGACCCGTACATCAATGTAGACCCCGGCACCATGTCGCCGTACCAACACGGCGAGGTGTTCGTCACCGACGACGGCGCGGAAACCGATCTGGACCTGGGTCATTACGAACGCTTCATTGACGAAAACTTGACGCGCGCGTCGAACGTCACGACGGGTCAAGTGTACAGCGAAGTGATCGCGCGCGAGCGGCGCGGCGATTTCCTGGGTGGCACGGTGCAAGTCGTGCCGCACATCACGAACGAAATCAAGAAACGCATCGTGCTCGCCGCGCGCGCGTCAGGCGCCGATGTGCTGATCGTCGAAGTGGGCGGCACCGTCGGCGACATCGAGGGCTTGCCCTTTCTCGAAGCGATTCGCCAAATGCGTAAAGATGTTGGACGCGAGAACGCGCTGTACATTCACGTCACGCTCCTGCCGCACATCGGCTCGACCGGCGAATTGAAAACCAAACCGACCCAGCATAGCGTCAAGGAATTGCGCGCGATCGGTATTCAGCCGGACGTGATCGTGTGTCGCTCGGATTATCCGATTGACGATACGGTGCGCGAAAAAATCGCGCTCTTTACCGATGTCGAGAAACGCGCGGTCATTCCGCTCGTTACCGCGTCGAGCATCTACCACGTCCCGCTGATTCTGGAGGAATTGGGACTCGCCAAGTTCGTCGTCGAGCGCCTGGGTTTGCCCGATCGCGAACCCGATCTTGCCGCGTGGCGCGCGTTGGTCGAGCAGATCAACACGCCGAAAGAATCGCTTCGCATCGCGGTGGTCGGCAAGTACGTCGAATTGCCCGATGCGTACATGAGCGTGCGTGAAGCGTTAGATCACGCTGGGCTGGCGCAGCATCGCGCGATTGAAATTGATTGGATTCTCTCCGAGGATTTGGAAAAAAACAAGGGCTTTGATCGCCTCGCGCGCGCCGATGGCATCATCGTGCCCGGCGGCTTTGGCGACCGCGGCATCGAGGGCAAAATCCTCGCGGCGCGTTATGCGCGCGTGCATCAAATTCCGTACCTGGGTCTGTGCCTGGGAATGCAAGTGATGACGATTGAGCTGGCGCGCCACGCGCTCGAGAGCGACGAGCCGAACTCGACCGAGTTCGACCGGACGACGCAATACCCGGTGATTGATTTGATGGCGGATCAACGCGGCATCAGCGATATGGGCGGCACGATGCGCCTGGGACAATATCCGTGCATGCTCGTGCCGGGGACGATTGCTGCGCGCGCGTACGGGCAAGACCTGGTGTACGAACGACATCGCCATCGCTTTGAATTCAACAACGCGTTCCGCGACATGCTGCACCGCGCCGGCATGGACTTGAGCGGCTTGTCGCCCGAAGGCACACTCGTCGAAATCGCGGAACTGCGCGATCATCCATTCATGGTCGGTTCGCAATTCCATCCCGAACTCAAATCGCGTCCCGATCGTCCGCACCCGTTATTCAACGAATTCGTGCGCGCGGCATCCCAGCATCCGCACAACGGCGATGGCACGTAGGGGCGAGGCATTCGCGGGACGGTGATTCTTTAACAAGACACAGCGCATTCGAGATGCGATGATCAAAGCATCAACATTCTGCGAATGCCTCGCCCCTACCTGAACGTGACGCGCAACACCACGTCGCCGTCCGCGCCGACCGAGCCGCGTCCATCGGCGTTCGACGAAAGAACATACAGCGCCCCGTCCGGTCCTTCGACCACATCGCGCAAACGTCCGTACTGCTGATTGAAACTCGTTTTGAAATCCGCGACCTTGCGCGGATTGTCCTTGTCGAACGTGACGCGATACAATGCTTGCCCGCGCAAACCGACGAAGACGAACGATCCCGCCCAGGGTCCGCGCGTCACAAATGTCGCGCCGCTCGGCGCCCACGTCGTCGAGTTGCCGCTGTGCATCACCGGCGCAAGCATTCCCTCGTGTGTTCGATCCCCCGTGATAATTGACCAGCCATAATTCTTGCCGGGTTCGATGAAATTGATTTCGTCGCGACAGCATTCTGCGCCGCCGCTCGGTCCGTGCTCGGTTGCGTACAAACGATTCGTCCCAGGTTGCCACGCGAGTCCTTGCGGATTGCGATGCCCGTACGAATAGACCGGCGAATTGGGAAACGGATTGTCGCCGGGAATCGTGCCATCCGCGTTGAGTCGTAAAATTTTTCCGTTGAGCGCGGCGGGGTCTTGGGCGGCGGGCTGATTCTGCGCGTCGCCCATCGTCCAGTATAGTTTGCCATCGGGACCGAACCTGACGCGTCCGCCATCGTGCGTGCTGTTGCCCGGGATGTTATCGAGCAAAATTTTATCGAGTACGCCTTTGCCGTTCTCCTCGCGCAAACGCACGAGCCGATTGAGCAACCGTCCCGCGTCGTTGCGGTACGTGTACGCGACGTAGACAAAACGATTGTTTGCAAATTGCGAATCCAGCGCCAGACCCAGCAAGCCGGCTTCGCCGGTTTCGGCGACCGGTAATTTCATCCAGGGTTCGGTTTGCAGTTTGCCATCTTGAATGATGCGAATTGCGCCCAGTCGTTCGGTGAGAAACGCGCGACCGTCCGGCGCGAAATCTATCGCCCAGGGTGTGTCCAGTCCTTTTGCAAACACGGCGACGCTTGGCGTTGTCGTGACCGGCGCAGGCGCGTTTGCCGGCGCGACGGTCGGCGCGGCGGTTGGCGCGGCAGTTGCGACTGGCGCGCGCGTAGGTACGGGAGTGGGCGCGGCGGTCGGTGTCGGCGCGGGTGACGCGCACGCGACGAGCGCGAGCATCAACAAAAAAATCGAAACACGAATCAGAGTTGGCATTCTACGCTCCTTGAAGCGGACGCATCTGTTATACCGGAGAGTGTTGGGCGAGGTCAAGGTCTTTTGAACGAGCCGCGCAATTCTTTGCAAAGAATTAACGTTGAATTATCTTGACATGCTGTAAACAATAGACGACCTTGCCATCAAGGTCGTCTATTGTTTTACCTACATAGCTTGTTTTTATCTAATGTTTCTTTGTGGCTTTTTCAGGTTCGAGGTTTGGTAATTCGATACCTGCTTCGCCACATACCCACATAAAGAACCTCATCCGGCGTTCGTCTGTTTGCTTTTTGGTACCAAAGTGATTTCTGACGCGCTCTTTTGTCATCATCGTTGGCGGAATTAATGTGAACAACTCTCCGTAGTTGGCTTTCACCAAGCGATTCAATGTGGCTTTGTAGTCTTTTTTGAGTGCATCGAAATTTGGTGTTGGCATACCATCTTTATCAATTACTCCAAGAAAGCGAAGAGCCGCGACTACCTTTGGTTCGTTGTTCGTTGCTATTCTCAGTTTCTTGACTACAGACTCGTCAATCTTCATTTTCCAATCAGGTTGACGAACGAAGTCCATCATCTCTGCCATACTTTTTGAGGCAGGGAATGGATATCCAAGCGAAGTGGCTTCAATTTCCTTTTTCATTTAGATACTCTCCTTTGTTGGTATTATTCGGTTTTGGAAAGGTATGACTCAAGTTCTTTGAATGCGCGGTGCAATATTGCAGATGTTACATAGTAACCCCCTTCATTCCTGATAACCAATCGCTCTTTTTCGAGCTGAGTCAACTTGGGCCTAACTGTGCCACCGGGAAGACCTGTTTCATCCTCCACTTCTTTGGGAGAGACAGCCGCAGACGTTTTCGCGTCAGGCAAAGCAGAAAGTGCCAATCTCGCCAGGAGATAAACCAACACTTTGTGTTTGGCGTTGAGTTCATCAAAGGGCGCTTTAGGGTGCACTCGCCCCTTCTCGGGATCAATTGCGGCAAACGGCAAAACCATTTTGACTAATTGTGTTTTCTGGTCCCGCTCCAATTGCTCACGCTTAACAATTAATTGTTCAAGAATATCGTCCGACACATTTCTCCTTTTGTAACGGTATACCGTTATCGTGTTATTTTCAATAACATTATAACGAAAATCCATTTCTTGTCAAGTGTTTTTACCTTAAGTTTCTGGAACACTATCCGTCGTGCAGAAATAAAATACGCCACCTCAAAGCGAGGTGGCATATTGTTTTTTTGTCCCTATTCCCCCATCACCTGCACGACTAACTTCCTCGCGCGCGGACTCGTGTCGAAATCGCAGAACACGATCTGTTGCCATGTGCCGAGCGTTAGTTCTCCGCCGACTATCGGCACGGTGAGCGAAGGTCCGATCAACGCGGCGCGAATGTGTGAGTGTCCGTTATCGTCGTGCCAGCGCAAGTGGTGGCGATACGCGCGGTTCGGCGGCGTGATCTCGTCCAACACTTGATGCAAATCGTGGACGACGCCGTCTTCAAATTCAATCGTCGTCAATCCGCCGGTCGAACCGGGACAAAAAATCGTGACGATGCCGGCGACCATTTTCGATTCCGTGACCGCGCGCGCTACTTGCTCCGTGATGTCGAGCACATCAAAATCGCCGCGCGATTTGACGTGCAGTTCGCGAGTGATGATCATTTTTTCTTTTTTCTTTTTTCGATTTCATAAGCCATCACTTCGCGGAACGCTTCTTCGATGGGACGCGGTTGCCAACCCAGTTCGCGTTTCGCCTTGTCCGCGCTCGCAAAGTAAGTGCAATCGGTCAACGAGGGTAATGCCTCGGCGGAAATTGGAATTGATAGTCCCGCGCGTTCCCAGGCATTCACGATGGGATACACCGCGCCCACGACCCAGCCCGGCACCCAGATCGAAGGCGTGGGAATGCCGGTCAGTTCCGACCACAAATCAAAAGTCTGCTTGTAGGTCAGGCACGGTCCCGCCAGAATGTACGCTTCGCCCGGTCGTCCGCGTTCGAACGCGAGAATATGCCCCGCCGCGATGTCGTCCACGTGCGCCCAGGTCAGTCCCGAGTTTCCGCCGAACATGACCGGCGAGCGATTGAGAAAGAAATCGTACGCCTGCGTGATCGGACTGGTGTCGCCGGGACCCACGACGCCGCCGGGCTGGGTGATGATGACCGGCGCGCCGCGTTTCTGTAGTGGTACTGCAACCTCATAATGGGCTTCCCATTTCGTGCGTTCGTAATTGGTCGCCAATCCGGTTTTCTCGGTTCGATAGGTCTCATCCACAACGCACGTATGTGTATTGCCGAACACGCCCACCGTGCTCGTGTGAATGATTTTCGGCACGCCGAGTTCCGCCGCCGACTCGAGCACATTCCGCGTGCCCTCCACGTTGATCGGACGCATCGTCTTGGCGTAGTGCAGTCCGATTTCGTAGATCGCGGCGAGGTGCATGACCACATCTGCGCCGCGCATCGCCGCGCACACCATCGCGCGATTCGTCACATCGCCCCGCGCGAGTTGCGCGCCGGCTTGCGCCAATCCGCCGGCTTTTGCCGGATCGCGGACAAGGCACACGACTTGGTCGCCGCGTTGGATGAGTTGCGACACGAGCGATCTGCCGATAAAGCCGGTTCCGCCCGTAACGAAAATTCTCATGGCGTTTGCTCCGTTCGGACATTGGATTCGACCCAATGCCGAATCTGTTGACCATGTTTACGTTCGTCGTCTATTTCGGTTTGAAGAAAGTTAGCAATTGTGATGGTCCTGCCGCGCGGCGAACGCACGGCGAAATCTTTCTCGAAATCTGTCGCGGAGATTTTTGCGAGAAACTTGATGAGGTCATGATGCGATAACTGAATCAAGTCCAGCATCTCACCCCAGTTGGCGTGTTTGTATTTCTGAACCAGCTTGGCGTTGTATGCCGCCCAATTTGGATTCCAATGCGTGAGGCAACTCGGCATTTTGCCGCGACGGATTTCCTTCACCGAATCCGCGTTCGTGAAATCCCAACCGGCAAGATGCGCGAGCAAATCCTGGACCGACCACGTGCCGAGGAAGATCACATCCCGTTTTTCCGGCGCAAGTGTTGCTACCAGATCGAGAATATGCTGACGTGTTTCAGTCAACTCACGGATGATCCGATCTTTGGTCGCTTTCATTTTTTATGCGCGTTCGATTTGTTTTTGCTTCAGCCCTTCGACTACGCGCCACGGTGTCAGCGGAAATTCGTCGAACCACACGCCGGTCGCATCGTGCACCGCCGCGATGAGCGCCGGCGCGAGCGGGATGAACGGCATCTCCGCCATGCCGCGCACGCCCCAGGGTCCATCGCGGTCCGGATATTCCAGGATCACCGAGTCCACTCGATCTGGCACATCCAGGATTCCTGGGATCAGGTACGTCGAAAATGTCGGCGTTAGCACATTGCCATTCTTCGATTGGAAGTTTTCTTGAATCGTCCAACCCTGCGCCTGCGCGATGGCGCCTTCAATTTGTCCTTCAATCAACCTGGGATTGATCGCCTTGCCCACATCGTCCACGCACGTCACGCGCACCACGCGCACTTGCCCGGTCTCGGCGTCCACTTGCACCTCGACCGCTTCGGCGACGTACCCGTACGCGACGTTCGGTTTCGATTTGCCGGTTTCCGGATCATAGTTCGTCGTGGGCGGCGCGAGATATTTGTACTCGGCAATTGCCGGACGTTCCTCGTCGTTCCATTTTTTCAACGCACGTTCAGCCGCGCCCTTGATCGCGTTGCCGCCCATGTACGTCATGCGCGACGCGGACACGCTCCCCGAACTTTCGCTCGTCGCGGTGTCGGACACGCGCAGTTCGATTTTTTCGAGCGCGACGCCGAGCGTCGTTGCCGCCATCTGCGCGAGCGCGGTGTGCGTGCCTTGACCGACCTCCGCCGCCGCGTGATACACAATCACCTTTTCGATTTCACCCGCGCCGTACAACTCAACCTTCGCCCACGCGTTTTCCTGGTAGCCGAACGAAAAGCCAATGTTTTTCAGAGCGCACGCGAAACCGTGACCTGTGACAAGTGGCGAATGGCGAATGGCGAATGGCGTGATGGTCTTTCCCTCATTTCCCTTTCTTTCCCACCCAAACTCCTCCGCACACTGTTCCACCACCTGCGCTAAACTCACAATACCACCCGGCAACGTCGTCTGCGTCGAGAGAAGCGAATCTTCGCGCAGAACATTTTTCAATCGCAGTTCGACCGGATCCATCCCCAGTTTTTCCGCGAGTTTGTTCATTTGCGTTTCGGCTTGAAAGTGCGCTTGCGGTCCACCGAATCCGCGAAACGCGCCGGCGACGATGTTGTTCGTCGTGACCGCGTACGCATCCACCTTGACGTTCGGCACCTCGTACGGACCGACCGCGCCGAATGCCGCGTTGCCCAGCACTTTCGGCGACGTGTACATGTACGGTCCGGCGTCCGCGATGATTTCCACTTCTGCCGCGATGATCTTGCCGTCGCGCGTCGCGCCCCATTTCGATTTGAACCACATCGGATGGCGTTTGTGGTGACCAAGGATGCTCTCTTCGCGCGACCAGATGATTTTCACCGGGCGATTTAGTTTCAGCGCCGCGAGCGCGAGAATGATTTGCACGCTCATGTCCTCGCGTCCGCCGAACGCGCCGCCAATCGCCGGATAGATCACGCGCACCTGATCAAGCGGCAAGCCAAGCGCGTGCGCGATTTGTTCCTGGTCTTCGTGCGTCCACTGCCCGCCGACGACCACCGTCACGCGTTTTTCGTCGTCCAGGTACGCGACGCCGGCTTCGGGTTGCAAGTAGGCGTGCTCTTGCGCGGGCGTGTGATACTCACTTTCGATGATTACATCGGCTTCAACAAAACCTTTTTCCACATCGCCTTTGCGAATCGGAATGTGTTTCATCACGTTGCCCGCGTACGCGGGATGCACTTGCGGCGACCCAGGTTTCATCGCTTGATGCGGATCGGTGAGCGCCGGCAAATCCTCGTACTCGACTTCGATGAGATCGCGCGCGTGCTCAGCTTGCCTTTCCGTTTCCGCGACGACGAGCGCGATTTTTTCGCCGACCCAGCGCACCTCGTCGGCGACGAGCACCGGTGCGTCTTTCGAGCCGAGTCCGAATTCGTTCACCGGCACATCGCGCCAAGTGAAAACGTGAACGACGCCGGGCGCGGCTTGCGCGTTTGTCGTATCGAGCCGTTTGATGCGCGCGTGCGGTCGTCGCGCGAACAACACTTTCATCCAGAGTTGTCCCGGCAAACTGATGTCGCCGGGATACTGCGCGTCGCCGGTCACTTTGGCGCGCGCGTCAATGCGCGTAATCGAGTCGCCTAATTTTGTCATCGCAAAACCTTTGTCTGCCGAATCGTTCGATGCGTTGGTATTGTCCAAAAAAATATTTTTCCACGAAGGGCATGAAGATCACGAAAAAAAATCTTCGTGTTTCTTCGTGTTCTTCGTGGACAAAAAACACTAGTGTTTGAAATGGATAAAAATGCGTCCGAAATTCTTGTCGTCTTTTTCGATGCGATGGTACAGTTGGCGGATGTGCGATTGATTCAAAAAGCGCAACACTTTTTTCTTGAGTTGCCTGCTTCCTTTGCCGGGAATAATCTCGACAAGATCAATCTTCTTGTCCACCGCTTCCTGCACGATGCGATCAAGTTCCGCGTCAATCTGTCCGCCGCGATTGTAGATGTCATGTAAATCGAGTTTAAGTTTTGCCATGTTATGTTTCGCTTGAGTCTCGGCATCCAATCGAAAAGGAGCGCCCAGCGATTGACGCTCCCTGACAATATTACTTGTCTAGTTCCTGCAATGATCGGACCGGTGAGCGGTATCCCTTTGCAATCATCTCTGCGAGCAAACGATTCGCTTCGTCCAAATTGAGATGCTGATCGTCAACGAGCGATTGCAAAATACCGAGTGTACCTGAAATTGCAATCTTGTTCAATCGCGCGAGGCGTCGGGCGTCGCGATCATCTGTCAAAAAGACCAAGCTGCGCGCAGAGGCAACCGCGAGGCAAGATGCCTCGCCGGCATCCACTGTCTTGCGCAACTGCTCTGCATGTGCGCGTTCGTCTTTCGTCAATGCAATTGCTTTGAGCCACGACCAATCACAAATCGGAAGACGGTGTAAGCGTTCGCCTGCTTTGAGTTCTGCCAACACGTCTGTCGTCGCGACCAGGTCGCCGAACGATTGCCGAACCAAGTCCGCGCGGCGGACGTTTGCGAAATTGCTGAGAACCGTGTTATTGACGACGGCGCGCATTGTATTTCCTGCTTTTGGATTCCTTGACCGATTTCCATTTGCGAATTGCCGCGACTTCGGCGCGCGCTTCTTCCAGCGTTGCCGCGCCAATCCGAAGCGGAATACCTAACTCGATAAAACGTTCTTGCAATTCAAGGCGATGCATCCCCAGCAATTCTGCTGCTCTGCCCAGGTTGATGATCTCATCTAAATACGCGTTCACGACAAGCGACCACTGCAAGTCGCCGTTCTCGCGCAGAGTTTTCTCCAACGCGGATTGCACAAGGTCGGGTTGACGCTGTTGCAATTTGACGAGTTCGGTCAATGCCCATTCGTATGATTGAACTGCCATTTGTACATTCCTTTCAAACTTGCGCGACGATTATAGCACAAAGCTAAACGCGCGCCAACGATTTTTCTACGTTGCCCATACGATCATACGTGTTGTGTAGATCGAGTTTGGGTTCTGCCATGTTGGTTTTCTGCTTTCGTAACCGCGCCTCAACCAGTACTTTTCCTCACCAGTTCCAGGTCTAACAGATATTCCTCATCTGGCGAGAGATTGCGGAATGCCACGCCGGCGCGATACACATTGTCCGTTTCTTGTTTCACCCAGACGATCCGTCCAGAAATTTCGGCGCGGCGACCATCGTCCGTTACCAATTCAAACGTACAATCCTCGCCTGAGAATAGGCGCTCCGCCGATTCGATCAACGCCCCAGTATGACTGAGATTGATCGTTCGAGCCGGGATCGAAACACCCAGAAAACTTGTCGTTTCGCGGAAAATAAAAGCCCGCAGAGAAACCAGTTTGCGCTGGGAACGCCGTTGATCGTCTTTTGGCATTCGTCCTCCGTCATTTCCTATTCCGCTTCAGCCGCTTCCGCAACTCCTTCCACTCCAGCGTGTTCAACACATCCTTCGCTTCCAGTCCGCCGCGGCGCGCCATCGCAACGCCGTAGAACAAGCCGTCGAATCCTTGGGGCGAGTGCGCGTCGCTGTCAATCACGATTTGCGCGCCGACCTCGCGCGCGCGGCGCACGCGCACATCGTCCAGATCGAGACGTTCCGGCGCGCCGTCAATTTCGACGAGCGTCCCGGTTTCCTTCGCGACGCAAAACACTTCTTCGAGATCGAGCGCGGATTCTTCGCGCGTGCCGAGCAAACGCCCGGTCGGATGCGCGAAAATGTCCACGTGCGGATTTTGCATCGCCTTGACGACGCGCGCGGTAATCTTTTCGCGCGACTGCTTCAGCGCGCTGTGCGTCGAGACGAGCACGATGTCGAATTGCGCGAGCAGTTCATCCGGGAAATCGAGCGAGCCGTCTGCGTGAATTTCCATCTCGATGCTTTTCAGCACGACGAAATCTTTCCATTTCTTGTTGAGCGCGTCAATCTCCGCCCACTGTTGCTTCAATCGCTCCGGCGTCAACCCGCGCGCAATGCCCAGTCCCTGGCTGTGATCGGTGACCGCGCTGTAATGTAAGCCGCGCGCGCGCGCCGCTTCCGCCATTTGCTCAATCGTGAAACTGCCATCGCTCCAGTTCGAATGTAATTGTAGATCGCCTTTGAGATCGCCAAGTTCGATGAGGCGAGGCAATCGCTTTTCTTGCGCCAATCGCAATTCGCCACTCGCCTCTCGCAATTCTGGGGGAATCCATTGCAAACCGAGTTTCTCGTACACCTCTTCTTCGCGCGGCGTGAAAATTTCCTTTTCGCCCTTGACGGTTTTGAAGCCCCACTCGCTCAACGAGAGACCTTGTTCGAGCGCGATGTTTCGCAACGCGATGTTGTGCTCTTTGCTCCCGGTGAAATATTGCAACGCCGCGCCCCAGTGTTTCGATTCGAGCACGCGCAAATCTACTTGCATTCCGTTCTCCGCGATGATGCTTGCTTTCGTCGTGCCTTTCGCATTCACATCACGCACGATGGGCAGGTTCACGAACGCGTCAATAATCTTTTCCGGAGAATCGGACGCGACGAGGATGTCGAGATCGCCAATCGTCGGTCTCATCCGGCGGAGCGAACCGGCGGGCGCAATGTCGCGAATTGCGTCGCCGCACGCCGCGCGCATCGCCGCGACGATCTCTTGCGCGAAGGGGTACGCGACGCCGAGCAAAACGCGCGTCGAAGATTTTTTGCGCCGTTGCGCCTCGATGCCCGCAAGGATTTTCTCTTCCGATTTCGCGCCGAATCCTTTGATCGCGCGCAATTTGCCCGCGCGCGCCGCTTTCTCCAATTTCGCGACGTCGGTGATTTTCAATTCTTTCCAGAGACGCGCGACGGTTTTCGGTCCGACATCCGGAATCGTCAGCAATTCAAAAATGCCGGGCGGCACACCTTTCGTGATTTTGGCATAGTACGCGAGTTTGCCGGTACGAAAGAGTTCGTCAATCTTGTCCGCAATCGCTTCGCCGACGCCGGCAATCGCGCGCAGATTTTTCGGATCGCCTTGCCACACGTCGCGCAGCCCGCGTCCAAGATGTTCAATCGCGTCGGCGGCGCGGCGATACGCGACGACCTTGAACACGATCTCACCCTGGATTTCGAGAATGTCCGCGATGCGATACAACAGCGCGGCGATCTCTTGATTCGTCCATTTCTGTTCCGGCATCGTGCCTCCTTCGAGTGCGAACATTTTAGGACAGTTGCGCGGCGTTGTCAAAGCCACACGCGATTTTTCGACAGTGTGTCATGGTGACCGATGACACCAAAATTTTACCGCAGAGACGCGGAGTTCGCTGAGAACGCAGAGTTTTTTTATATGACTTTTCTCCGCGCCCTCTGCGTCTCCGCGGTGAATTCCAAATCTTGCAGTCGCTATGCCACAGTCTCGATTTTTCAATCGGTGAGTTGACTGTAGGTTGAGCAAAGGGTATACTGGCGAGCGAACTTGCATCAGCCAAGCGTCTTTGCCCGCGCATAACCCAATCACCGGGGAGAATTTCAGCCATGAGCACACATCCACTTGCCGGCAAACCGGCTCCGCGTGAAATGCTCGTCAATGTTCCTCGCCTCGTCGCGGCGTACTATGCGCGCCAGCCCAATGTTGCCAACTCCGCCGAGCGCGTTGCCTTTGGCACCTCGGGTCATCGCGGCTCGTCGCTCGCTAACTCGTTCAACGAGCATCACGTCCTCGCTATCTGTCAAGCGATTTGTGAACACAAGCAAGCCCAGGGTTTTGCCGGACCGCTATACCTGGGAATGGATTCGCACGCGCTCTCCGAACCGGCGTTCATCACTGCGATTGAAGTGTTCGCCGCGAACGACATTCACCTCGTCATTCAAAAAGACCTGGGCTACACGCCAACGCCGGTCATCTCGCACGCGATCTTGACGTTCAATCGCGATAAAAAAACCGGGCTTGCCGATGGCGTCGTGATCACGCCCTCGCACAATCCGCCCGAGGACGGCGGATTCAAGTACAATCCTCCCTCCGCCGGACCCGCGGACACAACGACGACCAAAACGATCCAGGATCGCGCGAATGAAATTCTCAAGGATGGCTTGCGCGCGGTCAAGCGTCTGCCGTTTGAACGCGCGCTCCGCGCCGACAACGTTCACGCGCGCGATTACATCGCGCCGTACGTTGCCGACCTGGGCAACATCATCGCGATGGAGCGCATCGCGTCCGCGCGGCTCAAACTCGGCGTGGACCCGCTCGGCGGCGCGAGTGTCGCGTTCTGGCAACCGATCGCCGAGCAGTACAAACTCGACATCGAGGTGGTGAATCCATACGTGGACCCGACGTTTGGATTTATGACGGTGGACCACGACGGCAAGATTCGCATGGATTGTTCGTCGCCGTTCGCGATGGCTGGGTTGATTCAACTCAAAGATAAATTCGACATCGCGTTCGGCAACGACCCCGATACGGATCGGCACGGCATCGTCACGCGCAGCGCCGGGTTGCTGAATCCAAACCATTATCTCGCGGTCGCAATTGCGTACCTGTTCCAACATCGTGCGGGCTGGCGCAAAGATTCTGCAATTGGCAAGACGCTCGTTTCGAGTTCGATGATTGATCGCGTTGCCACAAACCTGGGTCGCCAATTGGTCGAGGTGCCGGTCGGCTTCAAGTGGTTCGTGGATGGATTGCTCGACGGCTCGTTTGGTTTCGGCGGTGAAGAGAGCGCGGGCGCATCGTTCTTGCGCCACGACGGCACGGTGTGGACGACGGACAAGGACGGCATCATCATGGATTTGCTCGCCGCCGAAATCACCGCGACGACCGGGCGCGATCCGGGCGAGCACTATCGCGCGTTGGAAGCGCAGTTCGGCAGTTCGGTGTACGAGCGCATGGATGTGCCCGCAACGCCGGGACAAAAATCGGTGTTGGGTAATCTCTCGCCCGAACTCGTCCAAGCCGAAGAACTCGCCGGCGAAAAAATCATCGCGAAGTTGACGCGCGCGCCGGGCAACGACGCGTCCATCGGCGGACTCAAAGTCGTCACGCAAAATGGTTGGTTCGCGGCGCGACCTTCGGGCACGGAAAATATCTACAAAGTGTACGCGGAAAGTTTTGTCGGCGCGGAACATTTGAAAATGATTCAACAACAAGCACAAGCTATCGTGCTCGCCGCGCTGCAACGCGCCGGGGTATGAGTTGAATCATGCCATCCACGAAACTCGATCTCCTCGTCCATTCCACGCATGAAGCCGGTTGGAAAGTCGGCGGCATCGGCGCGGTGCTCGATGGTTTGCTCAGTCAACCCGCGTACAATCAATCGGTCAAGCGAACGATTCTCGTCGGTTCGTTTCACCAACACGACGCGCTCGAACACGAACGGCTTTACGCGCCGCGCAACGGATTCAAGGTTCGCTTTTCCAGTTTCGACCATGTCTTCGATGTTTCGGCGAGCGTGCGACGCGCGTTAGCCCAGGTCGAACTCTCCTATCACGTCCACGTGTTGTACGGCACGCGCAAGTTTGGCGCGTACGAACACGAAATTATTTTGGTGGACCCGAGCGCGGTAGATTTGCAATCGCTTGCGAATTTCAAGTACTACCTGTGGCAACAATCCGGCGTCAATAGTTTCAACTACGAATGGTCGAGCGAATACGATTGGTACATGCGCGCCGCCGAGCCGTGCTTCGCCGCGTTGCAAGCGGTTGTCGGTGCGCGCGCCGCGAAACGCCGCGCGGTTTTGATCGCGCACGATTGGCTGGGCTTGCCGCTCGCGTTCAGCGCGCGGCAACATCAACCGGCGGCGTACCGGCTCGTCTATTACGCGCACGAGGTTTCCGCCGCGCGCGGCTTGGTCGAGTGGCATCCTGGGCACGACACGCGTTTTTACAACACGATGAATCGCGCGCGCGAATTCGGCTTGGCGCTCGAAGATGTGTTCGGCAGCCAACGCGATTCGTTCAAGCACGCGTTGCTGATGGCGGCGGACGGCTTTGACAGTTTCTTTGCAGTAAGCGATCTGACGATGGATGAACTGCGTTTTCTATCGCCGGCATTTTCGCAGCGTCCACTCGCGCTCGTGTACAACGGCATCCCTGGGAGCGCGATCACAACACGCGACAAACAAATGAGCAAGACGCGCTTGCGCGCATACGCGAACACCTTGTTGGAATTCAAGCCGACCTGGGTGTTCACGCACGTCACGCGGCTGATTCCGAGCAAATCCTTGTGGCGTGATCTGCGCGTGATGGAACAACTTGATCGTTTGCTCAGGGCGCGCGGCGAGAGCGCGGTGTTGTTGACACTGGCGACCTCTTCGCCGGCAGGCAAACGAAGCGAGGATGTTTTGCGCTGGGAAGCCGAGTACGGTTGGCCCCTGCATCATCGTGCGGACAACGGCGACCTGGTCAGTTTCGAAGTGGATTACTACAACGCAATCGAACAATTCAATCGCACCGCGCGTGCCAGCAAAATCGTGTTGATCAATCAATTCGGCTGGGGACGCGAGCGATGCGGGATGCGAATGCCTAAGACGATGGAGTTTGCGGACCTTCGCCACGGCAGCGACCTGGAATTTGGACAATCCATCTACGAGCCGTTTGGGATCGGACAACTCGAACCGCTCGCGACCGGCGCGTTGTGTTGTGTCAGCAATGTGTGTGGATGTCTTGGATTTCTGAAACAAGTCAACGGGTTGAATGCGCCGAACGTGGTCGTCGCGGATTACGTGACGTTGCCCGCCGAATGGGGTACGTTCGATCTGCATTCCTTGCTCAACCTCGCGCAACGACAACGCGATGAAATCGAAATGCGGCAAGCGGCAATCGTCGCGCAAAAAATCATCAAGCGCTTGCCGCACACGAGCGCCGCAAGAAAATCATTACTCGAACAAGGGCTAACGTTAAGCCAACAGATGTCGTGGCAGGTTGTTGTCGAGCAAGGATTGTTGCCGGCGCTGCAGAAACTATTTGATTGACGCCATCTTTGGTGACGAAGGACTATGGACAAGATTACTTTTCTGAACGCACTGCAAATCCAGGTCGCAGATTTCAACCGTGCTGTCTCAACCGAAAAAGGCGATTGGATTGTCAAGGGATTCATTGATATTGCCAAGAACATCTACACGATTTCGGTGGACACCAAAGTTATTTCCAAAATTATGGAATTGCTCTTGTTTCCCGAATTGGTGCGCTTTGCCGAGACGAATGCCCTCAAACTTGTATTGGCAGAACAACAGAATTTTTACCCCGACATCAGTTTCGTGGACGATGAAGAACATCGTTTTGCGCTGGACATCAAAAGCACCTATCGCGTCAACGCAAACGAAGTGAATGGAATGACGTTGGGCGCATTCACCGGTTATTTTCGAAATCGGCAAAGCAGCAAAAACATTTCTTTTCCCTATGCTTCGTACTCAGGGCATTTTGTTCTTGGCAGCATCTATTCCAAAACCGAAGCGCAAATTGATGAACGCCGAAAATATCGGTTGGATGAACTCGAAAGTATCACTTCGGTCGTCAACCATTTCGAATTCTTTGTCCAAGAAAAATGGCGCATTGCGGCGGAGCGTCCCGGCAGTGGCAACACCAAGAACATTGGTTCGGTAACCGCTATAACTAAACTGGTTAGTGGCGCCGGTCCCTTCGCCGAATTGGGCGAACATGTTTTTGATGATTATTGGCAATTCTATCTCACCGAAGATATGGCGCGTGCCATCGAGTCCAAGCGTCCTTACACCAATCTGGCGAGTTACTTGAAATACAAAGGGCGTCGCGCGAACAAAAGGAAAAGCGAGTGAATTTTACTCCATTACCGCGCACGGATGTCAAATTCGTCACGGTCCCACCGATCAAATGTCAAGGCATCAAAACGAAACTCGTACCATTCATCTTGTCCAATCTTCGCTGGGATGGACGTGGACGATGGGTTGAGCCATTCCTGGGATCGGGCGTTGTTTTATTCAACGTCCAACCTGAATGTGCGCTAGTCAATGATAGCAATCCACACATCATCAATTTATATCAACGCATTTTCAAAGACGCGTTGACAGCAGAAATGGTTCAAACCCATTTGAAGCATGAAGGACACCGCTTGCTCAAGGAAGGCGAGGATCACTATTATGCCGTGCGCGAACGTTTTAATCAAACGAATGACGCGCTAGATTTTCTTTTTCTGAATCGGTCGTGCTTCAATGGGCTGATGCGTTTTAACGGTCAGGGCAAATTCAATGTGCCGTTCTGCCGCAAACCAGACCGCTTTCGCCCCGCCTACGTAACCAAGATCGTCAATCAAATCAAAGCGATTCGCAGAATCATGCAAAACAAGGACTGGGAATTTCGCGTGGGGGATTGGCGACCATGCTTGTCTGAAATTCGACGCGGCGATTTTGTTTATCTCGATCCACCCTATATCGGACGCCACACAGATTATTATGAACAATGGTCGGATGAAGATGCGGTTGAATTAGCAAACCAAGTGCAAGCTCTGCCGAGCGGGTTTGCGTTATCCATGTGGAAAGAAAATAAATATCGCGTCAATCCACATTTGGTTCAACATTGGCGCGGAATAACCGAACGAACGATTACCCATTTCTACCATGTCGGCGCGACGGAAGACCTTCGCAATTCGATGGAAGAAGTGTTGCTCATCAAACCCGATTTCGCCGCACCGATCAAAGAAAAATCAAAACGCGTCAAGCCAACGCAGATGAGTTTTGCATTAGCCGATGGAGTGTAGCATGCCTAAAATTCTCGCGGTGATTATGGCGGGCGGCGCGGGCACGCGCTTGTCGGTCTTGTCGGAAGAACGCTCCAAGCCAGCGGTGCCGTTCGCCGGCAAGTATCGCATCATTGATTTCACCTTGTCCAACTGCGTCAACTCGGATATTTTCGACGTGGACATTCTGACCCAGTATCGTCCGCATTCGCTCAACGAACATATCGGCGTCGGCAAACCCTGGGATTTGGATCGCGCGTCGGGCGGCGTGCGCCTCTTGCAACCGTACCAAGGACGCGGCTCGTCGAGTTGGTACGGCGGCACCGCGGACGCGGTTTTCCAAAATCTCGATTACCTCCGTGAACGCCGCGCGAATCACGCGCTCATTCTCGCCGGCGATCACATCTACAAGATGGACTATCGCGGTATGTTGAAATTTCATCAGGAGAAGGACGCCGATCTCACGATTGGCGTGATGAACGTGCCGCTCGAAGAAACCGATCGCTTTGGAATTATGTCGGTAGATGCCGATTGGCGCATCAACGCGTTTTTCGAAAAACCAAAACTGCGCGATAAAGGTACGCTCGCTTCGATGGGCATTTACATTTTCAACACCGACATTTTGGCGGAGCGGCTTGCCGCCGGCGCGCGCGAACATGCCGACCTCGATTTTGGCAAGCACGTCATCCCCAGCATGATCCAGGATTCGCGCGTCTATGCGTATCCCTTCGATGGATACTGGGTGGATGTGGGCACGATTCAATCGTACTGGGAAACAACGCTCGCCTTGCTCGAACCGAATCCGCCGTTGAATTTGTACGATGCGACCTGGGTCATTCACACGCGGAGTCAGGAAAAACCGCCGGTCAAAATCGGACCGCAGGGCAAAATCGCGCGCAGTCTCGTGTCGAACGGGTGCATCGTGCGCGGACGCGTCGAGCGTTCGGTGTTGTCGCCCGGCGTGTACGTCGCGCCCGGCGCGGTCGTGCGCGATTCGATCGTGATGAACGACGTGTGGATCGGCGAAGGCGCGGCGCTCGACCAGGTGATTGTGGACAAACAGGTCGTCGTCGGCGCGGACACACAACTGGGAGCGGGCAATGACATGAAACCGAATGTTGCCGAGCCAAGCAAGCTCAACACCGGGATTACGGTCGTCGGCAAAGGCGCGCGCATTCCCGGCGGATTAAGCATCGGACGCAATGTCGTAATTCAGACCAAGGTTATCGAAAACGAATTCGACGCGTTCGATAAAATTGTGCCGAGCGGCGCGACCGTCGGCAAGCGATAACCACGGGGGTGAAAAAATGCCGTCACCTTTTCCCGGCATGGATCCGTACATCGAGACGCCGAAACTCTGGACTGACTTTCACAATGATTTGGCGGCGGAAATCCGCGCCAGTCTCAATGAGAAAATCCAACCACATTACTTTGCGCGCTTGGAAACTTTTGTCACGTACGAAACGATTGAAATCGGCAAGAAGGCAAGCATTCGCCCGGATGTTAGCGTCTGGCAACCATCCACCGCGCGCGAAACGGCGGTCGCTTACGAAACCAGGACGACCGCGCCAATCGAAAGTCAGGTCTCGTTGGATGTTCCACTCGAACTGAATCGCGTCGAAATCTATCGCGCGGGCGGGGAATGGCTCGTGACCGTCATCGAAATTTTGTCGCCGGTCAACAAGAAACGCGGACACGACGCACACACCGATTATCTTCGCAAACGCCGCGACCTATTGCGTTCGTCCGCGCATTTCATCGAAATTGATTTTCTGCGCGGCGGCGAACGACCACCGCTCGAAACGCCGGTGCCGGTCGCGCCGTACTATGCGATGCTCAGCCGCGCGGATCGTCGCCCGCACGTCCAGGTATGGCCCATTCAACTCGCGCATCGTTTGCCAGTATTGCCGGTGCCGTTGTACGAACCCGACCCGGACGCGTCGCTCGATCTCGCCGCGATGGTCGCGGCGGTGTACGAGCGCGGCGGGTACGCCAGCCAGATTGATTATGCCCAGCCCGCGCCTCCGCCGGAATTGTCGGAAGAAGAAATGAAATGGGTGGCGGCTTTATTGAAACCGCGCGCACACAAGGATGAATGAAAATGGAAATTCTCGCAATGATTCTCGCAGGCGGGGAAGGCAAGGGCTTGTGCGTGTTGACCGCGCCGCGTTCGGAACCGGCGGTGCCGTTCGGCGGCAAATATCGCCTGATTGATTTTTCGTTGTCGAATTGCGTCAACTCGAATATTTTCAACGTCTCGATTCTCACGCAGTACCAACCGCGTTCACTCGTTGATCACATCGGCCTCGGCAAGCCCTGGGATTTGGATCGCGCGCATGGCGGCGTGCGACTCTTGCAGCCGTATCAATCGCATCGCGGCGACCTGGGCGCGTGGCAGGAAGGCACGGCGGACGCAGTACGCTTTAATCTCGATTTTGTCGGCGAACAAGATGTGGAGCATGTGTTGATTCTCGCGGGCGATCACATTTACAAAATGGATTACAATCCGTTGTTGAATCTGCACGTCGAGATGAACGCGGATGTGACGATTGCCGCGCGCGCGGTCAGCCCGACTGAAGCGCATCGCTTCGGCATGATCGCGCTCGACGAAAATAATCGCGTGACCGCGTTCGAGGAGAAACCCAAACGCACGCGTGCGACGCTCGCTTCGATGGGCGTGTACGTTTTTCGCCGCGAGTTTCTCGTCGAGCACTTGCGCGGCGCGGGCAAAGCGCAGCGCGATTTTGGACGCGATGTCATTCCCGCGCTCGTCGGCGATCAACGCGTGTTCGCTTACACGTTCCGCGATTACTGGGCGGATGTCGGCACGATTCAAGCGTACTTTGAAGCGAATATGCTGCTCTTGAATGAAACGCCCGCGCTCGATTTGTACGACCCAGACTGGGTGATTCACACGAAAAGCGGCGAGCGTCCCGCCGCGTACATCGGACCCGATGCGCGCGTCGAGGGCAATTTGTTATGCGATGGATGTCGCATTGACGGCACCGTGTTGCGCTCGCTTATTTCGCCGGGCGTCTACGTCGCGCCCGGCGCGGTCGTGCGCGATTCGATTGTGATGAGCGACGCGGTCATCGGCGAAGGTGCGGTGCTCGACCGCGTGATTCTCGATAAAAAAGTTGTCGTCGGCGCAAACGCGCACGTCGGTGATTCGGACGACAATACGCCGAATCAACGCGCGCCCGAACGACTCAACACCGGCATCACCGTCGTCGGCAAGCACACGACGATTCCGGCGGGTTTGGTCATCGGACGCAACGTCGAAATCGGCGCGTACGTGAAAGAGAGCGCGTTCACATCATCATCCGTGCCCAGCGGCGCGACGATTTGATGCGCGGTTCATCAGCGCGATCAACGAGTGAAAAAGAATCCAGGTTTCCTCGAAGGGAAGAAACCAGGATTCTGCCGAAGGTATGATCAAAGGAAAACCTCATGCCAGTATTCGAATTTCACGTCGCACGTCACGCGCGCGACAAGTACGCCTTCGACGAAGTGTTGTTTTCGTTGAGCGGCAATGTCATCCTGGCGAATTTTCACGCGGCGCGCGTGTTCGCGCAAAAGATGAACGCGCAGCGCGATCTCATCCAGCATCCCGAACAAACGATCCGCGCCGGGCAACTGAACGCGATGGGCTTGATTGACGAATTGCTGCACCTGCTCGTCGCGCAATATCGTCGGCAAGTGAATCCTCAGGCGATGGGCAAGGCGCTCGACTGGTTGAACCACGCGCTCGGCGCGCCGGCGGTGGATGCCGCGCTCGAAAAATTCGCAGATGAATTTCCGAACGTCGCGGTGTATCGCTACAAGATGCGCGCGGCGGATTTTTTGAACGGCGCGACCGACGGCGTACCGCATCGTCACATCGTGCTCGAAGAAATGCTGATGCTGTGGTTGGCGAATGCCAATCGCGCGTTCATGCCGTTCATCGAATTGTTCGACGATGCCTCACTTGAAAAATCTACCAGTTACCAATTACTAATTACTCATCTCTATTCCTTCTTTGACACCCAGCCGCGCTTTGGTCCCGATGATCAAAATCTGATTGACCTGTTGCGCGCGCCCGCGCTCGCCGCGCCCGTTTCGCTCGAAGGACAACTCGACTTTATGCGCGCGCGTTGGGCGCACGTCCTCGGCGAGTACTTGCAACGCATCCTCAGCAGTCTCGATTTGATCAAAGAAGAACAAAAATCATTTTTCTTCGGACCGGGCGAAGCGCGCGTGCCGTCATTCAAACCTGGGTCGGCGTTCGGCGTGTACGATGGCGCGTACCCCGAGTACGAACGCTTTAGCCGCGATCTCGATTGGATGCCGCGCCTCGTGCTCATCGCGAAAAGCACGTACGTCTGGCTCGATCAACTTTCGAAAAAACATCAACGCGCGATCACGCGACTTGATCAAATCCCGGACGACGAACTCGATTTGCTCGCGCGCCGCGGCTTTACCGGCTTGTGGCTCATCGGCATCTGGCAGCGCAGTGCCGCGTCGAAACGCATCAAGGAATTGTGCGGCGCAATGAACGCCGAAGCGTCCGCGTACTCGGTCGCCGAATATCGCATCGCCGATGACCTCGGCGGCGACCCGGCGATGAGCAATTTACAAGCACGCGCGTGGCAACGCGGCATTCGCGTCGCGAGCGATATGGTGCCGAATCACATGGGCATTGATGCGCGCTGGGTCGTCGAACATCCCGATTGGTTCGTCGCGTCCGATTACGCGCCGTTCCCGGCGTACACGTTCACCGGTCCGAATTTGTCCGGCGATGAACGCGTCGGCATTTATCTCGAAGACCATTATTTCAATCGCACGGATGCGGCGGTCGTGTTCAAGCGCGTGGATCATTGGACGGGCGACGAAAAATTTATTTATCATGGCAACGACGGCACGAGTTTTCCGTGGAATGACACGGCGCAGTTGAATTTTCTCAAAGCAGAAGTGCGCGAGGCGGTCATTCAAACGATTCTGCATGTCGCGCGGCAATTCCCGGTGATTCGACTCGACGCGGCGATGACGCTGGCGAAAAAACATTATCAGCGTTTGTGGTTTCCGCAACCGGGGACGGGCGGCGACATTCCCTCGCGCGCCGAGTTTGGCTTGACGAAAGAACAATTCGACGCGGCGATGCCGGAGGAATTTTGGCGCGAGGTCGTGGATCGCGTCGCGGCGCAAGCGCCGGACACGCTCCTGCTCGCCGAAGCGTTCTGGTTGATGGAAGGATATTTCGTGCGGACCCTGGGCATGCATCGCGTTTACAACAGCGCGTTCATGAACATGCTGCGCGACGAGAAAAACGCGAACTATCGCTCGGTCATCAAAAATACCATCGAGTTCGATCCGGAAATTCTAAAACGTTACGTCAATTTTATGAACAATCCCGACGAGCGCACCGCGGCAGAACAGTTCGGCGCGGGCGACAAATATTTCGGCATCGCGACGTTGATGAGTACGCTGCCCGGCTTACCAATGTTCGGGCACGGTCAGGTCGAAGGACTCACGGAGCGATACGGTATGGAGTTTCGCCGCGCGATGTGGGACGAGCAGGTGGATGAGCATCTCGTCGCGCGACACGAACGCGAAATTTTTCCATTGTTGCATCGGCGGCATGTCTTTGCCGGCGTGGACGATTTTGTGTTGTATGATTTCTTCACCGCGAACGGCGCGGTCAACGAAGACGTGTTCGCGTACTCGAATCGTATGAACGACGAACGCGGCTTGGTCATCTTTCACAACAAGTTTGCGGAAACGGCGGGCTGGGTTCGCCTCTCTGCCGCGTATCTCGACAAGGCGTCGGGCAAACTCGCGCAACGCGCGTTGAGCGAGGCGCTCGCGCTCGGCGGCGACGAAAACTGTTTTGTGATTTTCCGCGATCAGGCGAGCGGGTTGGAGTACATTCGCAACAGCCGCGCGTTGCAGGAGCAAGGGCTCTATGTCGAACTCGGCGCGTACCAACGACACGTCTTTCTCGATTTCCGAGTCGTGCGTGACAATGCGCGGCGCGAGTACGCGCGCTTGAGTGAAATGCTCAACGGGCGCGGCGTGTCGAGCGTGGACGAAGCATTGCGCGAACTTTATTTGCAACCGATCCACCAACCGTTTTGCGAATTGGTCAACGCGGAAACGTTCCGCCGGTTGCGCGACGCGCATCAAGTAAAAGGACGACGACCCGGCCGGTCGTCGGTACAAACAACATGGTTGGATGACATCGAACAAAAATATGTGCGGCTCGCGCGCGCGGCGAAACAATTTAGCGGCGGCGCGGGCGATGAAATCGCGCTCGCCAAACAGGTGCGGCGTGAAATCGAGACGCTGGTAAAATTGTTAACGGTGCGCGCCAATCCGGACGCGCGCGGGTTCGCGCCCGCGCTCAAATACGTCCGCGCGCATCTCGCCGCCGACGCACACTTGGCGACGATGTGCGCGTGGGTGTTCGTCCACCGGCTCGCGCAAGCGCACGACCCCGCCGATTTTATCGCGCCGAGCCGGAGTTGGCTAGACGAGTGGATGCTCGGCAAGTTGATCGCGAACGCCTTGCGCGAATTTGGCGTGCGCGAGGATCAACTCGCACACGCGCTTGGCGCGCTCAAGGTGATGACGACGCATCAAGACTGGCACGCGTCTCTGGGCGCGCGCAAGCGTCGCGCCCAGATCGTCGGAATGTGGTTAGCGGATGCGGAAACCGAACGCTTTTGGCAGGTCAATCGCTATAACGATATCTTGTGGTTCAACAAAGAAATGTTCGAAGCGTTCCTGGGTTGGATGTTGGCGAGCGCGGTCGTGTCAGTCGGCATAGATACTCCAGCCAAGCAAAAGAAAATCGCCGCGGCGTACACGATCATCAAGCCGTTGCCTCAAGCGGCAAAAAAGAGCGCGTACCAAGTGGAAAAATTATTGGAGATCGCAAAACCAATCATGTCCCAACAGAATCATTGACAGCCCCAGGTCGGTATGTTATAGTCTGGACGAACACGGCGCTGAGGACGGGCGCCGGAAAAAGATTCCGAGTGACGAGTTGATGCGGCGACTCGCGCGAAGGCGCGGGTCGTTTGTGTTTTGTGGGGGTGACGATGATCACGGTCGTGATCGTAGATGACCATCCGATTGTCCGCGCCGGGATGCGTACCGTTTTGAACGCGGCAGGCGACATCACCGTCGTCGCCGATGGCACGCGCGGCGCGGACGTGCTGTCCCTGGTCGCCGCGCATCGTCCCGATGTCTTGGTGCTCGATGTGAATTTGCCGGACGTGAACGGCATTGAGGTGACGCGACAATTGCGCACGCGAAAGACCTCAACCGCAATTCTCATCCTCACCGTGCACAACGACGCGCAAACCATTTTCGGTTTGCTCGAAGCCGGCGCGGCGGGTTACGTGCTCAAGGACGACGCGCTCGAAACATTGGTGGGCGCAGTCCGCGCGGTCGCGCGCGGCGAAACCTGGCTTAGCCCGGCGGTCGCGCGTCAGGTGGTCGAGCGCGCAACAAACCCGAAGGGTCTCACGCAAGCGGACCCTTCGGGTTTGGGTTCGCTTCCTCTCACGCCGCGCGAGATTCAAGTACTCTGCTTGCTGGCGCAAGGTCTCGACAATACCGCGATTGCCGAGCGTCTAGTCGTCACCACGCGCACAGTGCAAAATCACGTCAGCGCGATCTACGATAAGCTGGGTGTCGCCACGCGCATTGAAGCCGCGTTGCTCGCGATTCGTCACGGACTCGTCCAGGTTCTTCCCACCGGGAAAATCGCCGATGCAACCTGACGCGCGCGGTCACGGTCAGTTCGTCCGCCTCCTCTTTGGCGTGATCGCGATTGGCATCCTCGTGCTCATGGGATCCGTCGGCTATCTCCAGTGGAGCACGCCGACGGTGGATGGTTCCCTTGATTGGCAAACCGGCGTCGTGCTCGACGTGCCCCAGGATTCGTACGCGAATTACGCCGGCATCCTGCCCGGCGATGTGATCCTCACCGTGGAGGGTGTGCCGTTTCAAAAATGGCAAAGCCGCGAAGTCGAAAATCGCGCCGTGGAGATCCGGCGCGGCGATCAACAGCTCGTGCTCGAATTACCCCTCCTGTCCCTCGCTCAGGTCAATCTGCCCAATCTCTTGAGCGCGATTTTCGTGACGCTGACTTTTTGGAGTGTGGGCGTCTTTTTGGTTTGGCGGCGATTCCAGCAGATTCAAGCGCGACTCTTTTTCTTGATGGTGCAAAGCGTCGCGATGGGGCTTTTACTCTTTTTGGCTTTTCCCCAACTCTCGTATCGTCCCTATTGGATGGGGGTTCTCAGCAGTATCGGTTTTCATCTTGCCGGCGCGCTCGTCGTTCATTATTATCTCATGTTTCCGGTTGTCCTGGGCAGTCCGCGTCAGCGTCGCTTGATTCTAATTCCCACTTATACATTGATGCTGGTCGCACTCGGGCTCCGATTATCCGCCACCGATTTAGGCATTCGCCTGACCTTTTTCTACAACACGATCGAGATCAGCTCGGCGGTCATCCTGTTGGTCTATTCCTATTTGCGCCGCGCGACATCCGATGGTCGTCGCCGATTGCGGCTCGTCGTCTTTGGCACGGTCGCGTCCGCGATTCCCTCCTTCCTCTTTTACCTCTTGCCCACGATTGCCGGCTCGACCAATCGTATGCCTGTTTGGATGGTCGGTCCATTCATCATTCTCTCGCCGCTGGGTTATCTCGTCGCGATCATTCGCGACAATCTGTTCAACATTGATCGCGTCCTCAATCGCACGCTCGTCTACGCGATTCTCTCGTTCGGCATTCTGATTTTGTACCTGGGTCCATTTCTGCTGATCTATCGTCTTGCGCCGGGCGATTGGCTCGCGCAAATGATGATCGCCGCCGCGCTGACCCTGCTCGTCGGCTTTACGTTCGAGTGGTCGCGCACCCAGGTTCAGCGCGGGGTGGATCGTTTTTTCTACGGCGGCTGGTACGATTATCCGCGTGTCGTCGAAACGATCAGCGCCACGCTCGCGCGCACGCTCGCGCGCGAACAGCTCGCGGAGGTGTTGACGCGCCAGGTCGCGGACCTGATGCAATTGCACGATGGCGATCTATGGATCGGCGAACTCAACGACGCGCCCAGGTCCGAGAAGGCGCAGTTCCAATTTCCGCTCGCGTTTCAAAATCAGGTGCGCGCCGTGTGGACGATTGGCGCGCGGCGCGACGATGAAGATTGGAGCAACACCGACCGGCGCATCCTCCACACCCTGGCGCGTCAAGCCGAGGTCGCGCTCGGCAACGTGTTGTTGGTCGAGATACTGCGCCGGCAACTCGACGAGATTCGCGCGACGCAACATCAACTCCTCCGCTCGCGCGAAGACGAACGCGCGCGCCTCGCGCGCGATCTCCACGATGGTCCGATTCAAGACCTGGTCGGCTTGAACATGCAACTCGGTTTGATGTTGACGCGTGACGCGTCGCCGATGGAATCGCTCCCGACTCTGCGCGGCGAGGTGCGCGATCTCCTCTCCGAACTGCGCCAGGTATGCGCCGAACTGCGTCCGCCGATGCTCGACACGATTGGGCTGGGCGCGGCGCTGCGCGTCCTCGCCGACGATTGGTCGTCTCAATCGCACGTTCCGGTCCGACTCGATCTGCCGGGGGATGCAACCTTACGCGCGCTTCCCGCGCACGTCGCCGTCAATTTGTATCGTTTGGCGCAAGAGGCGTTGACCAACATCGCGCGCCATGCCGCCGCGCGCCAGGTGACGCTCCGGCTCGCGTGGCAAGGCGCGTGCTTGAATCTCACGCTCGAAGACGATGGGCGCGGTTTTGTCGTGCCGACGACATTGCATAACCTGGTCGCGCAAGGACATTTTGGCATGGCAGGTATGCGCGAACGCGTCGAACTGATCGGCGGAACGCTGGCAGTCGAGTCCACGCCGGGCAAGGGTACTTGCGTCCAGGTTAGTTGGTCGGCGGATAGTCGGGCAGCCGAGTAGTCGCATGGTCCTGGAGCGGTCTTGCCTTCCGTGAGTCAATCTAGCACGAACCCACGCGAGCGTCAACCATTTTTCGTTGCGCGAACTGACCACACGACTACTCGACTAAAAAGGGTACTCCAGTACCCACTTTTCCTCCTCAAAACAGTACTCCTCCTCGATGACCTCCCCGCAGAATTGCGTTATGCTAACGGCGACGCGTGATCCGCGATTTGCGTTTCACGCGCGCCAGGAGCACACCAATGACCCGCGTTTTGATCGTGGACGATCAACCGGCATTTCGCCGCCAACTGCGCGTGCTGTTAAAGCTCGCGGGTTTGGACATTGTCGGCGAAGCGAGCGACATTCCCGAAGCGGAAGCCCAGGTGCGCGCCACATCGCCCGATCTCGCGATTGTGGACGTGATGTTGCCGGGCATCAACGGCGTGGAGGGCGCGCCGCGGCTCAAGGCGCTCGCGCCGAATCTGCGCGTGATCCTGGTCAGCGCGTATCCGGATCGCGTCAACGTGTTTCGGCAAGCGGCGCAGGACGCCGGCGCGGAAGCGTTTATCGTTAAAGATGATTTGGATTTGGAGATGGTGCGTTCGTGGAAGAGTGATGGGGCGCGGACGAGCGCAGACGAGCGCAGATAAAATCTCAATCTGCGTTCATCTGCGTCCTAGTACTGACGAGTTGTTCATTTACCGCTGACGCATCAGCATTCGATGAAAATCCGGACGACCCCACCCTTCCCTCCCCTTTGCAAGGGGAGGGTAAGGGAGGGGTATTTCCGAAGGAGCAAACGATGAAAGCGAAACATTTCTCTAAATGGATTCTGGCGTTGCTGTTTGGTTGCGCGATGATTTTCGCGGTGACCGCGTGCGAGCCGCAACCGACCGGACCGCGCGCGTGGATTGACGTTCCACTCGACGGTTCGACCGTGCCAGCGGGCGCGCCGGTGCCGGTGGTCTCGCACGTGTACGCGCAAGAGGGCATCGCCGAAGTACTGCTGTCCGTGAACGGCGAAGCGTATCGGCGCAGTCCACCCGCGCAGTCGGACACGACACTCAGCAAGGTATCCCAGGATTGGATCCCGCAACAAGCGGGCGATTACGTTTTGCAAGTCAGAGCGTACTCCAAGAATGGACAAGCCAGCAATCCGGCTACCGCGAGAGTTAAAGTGCTTGGTAAGACAACGCCGACCCCGCCAAACCCACTGGTCGCGGCAACGCCGACTCCAACAATCCCGCCGGTGGTCATCCCAGGTCGCACCGTTTCGCCGACGATGGTTCCCTTGTCCGACCTGGCTATCGTCAGCGTCGAAGCGCTGTTCGTCGGCTACAAGGGTGAGATCGCGCTTTGCAAGCCGCGCGTTGTCTATCGCAACCTGGGGACGACCCCGGTGCCGAACGACTATATTATTCAATTGCACGTCAACGGCACGCCGCAAATGACGATGACGCGCGGCGCGGGCTTTGGCGTCGGCGGAACATCCGAAGCGATTTTCGATTACGCGTTTGAAGGCGCGCCATACATCGGCGTCAATCTCGATTCGACGAACGCGGTGAACGAAAGCAGTGAAACGAATAACGCGTTCGCGGAAATTCGTTCGTGCAGTGGAACAGCCACGCGTGTGCCTACCTCGACGCGGACGCGGACGCCGACCATCGTGCCGCCAGCGTCGGGGTGCAGTGGCGCGCCAAACATTGCGTCCTTTAGCGCGTCGCCGTCCACGATCACTGCCGGCAATTCGACGACGTTGAGTTGGGGCGCGGTGACCAACGCGGATTCCGTGAGTATCGAGCCAGGCATCGGCGGAGTGAGCGCGCCAGGTTCGCGTTCGGTTTCGCCCGCGACTACGACGACGTACACGTTGACCGCGCGCTGCGGCAGCAACACTCAAACGCGGCAGACGACCGTCACCGTTCTCCCAGCCGCGCAAATCATCACGCCGACGCGCACGCGCACGCCCACCACGCCACCCGACACCCAGGGACCACCCGCGCCCACTCTGGTCTCACCCAAAGGCAATCGCTCCTGTACAACTAGCGTTACACTAGACTGGAATTCCGTTAGCGATCAGAGCGGCATCAAAAACTATATCGTGAAATGGGTGCGGAACGATGGGCAGTCTGGCGGAACTGTTACAACCAGTACTCAGCACACCATTCAGGTAACCTGTGGTAAAGCATATACCTGGAGCGTCCAGGCGGTGGACAATGCTGGGAACGCGGGTGGTACCGCAAGCGCGAACTTTGCCATTGACGTAGCAGCGCCACACTAAACCAGCTTGAGCCAAACCTGGGAGGTCGCGCAGACCTCCCAGGTCTGGCGGAGGATTAGACCATGAAACGTGGTTGCTTGATTCCCTTGATCGCCTTGCTTGCGATACTACTGTGCATCGTCGTAGCAATTACTGGTTACGTGCTGATCACCGCGCCAACTTCGACACCGCTCGTGGCGATCAACTCGCCGCGCAACAGCGAACGTGTCGGCGTTGGTCAAGAGACGATCATCCACGCCACGGCGCGCGGCGACGCGCAGAAAAAAATCAAACGCGTCGAGGTGTGGGTGGATGGCGCATTGCAAGACGCGCAGAGCAGCAGTTTGCCGGGCGGCACCTCGCCGTTCCCCATCGTCGCCAATTGGCGACCAACCACGTCAGGCGCGCACACGCTGATCGTTCGAGCATTCAACCAGGATGGAAAACACGGGCAGGCATCCATCAACGTACAAGCCGTCCAGAGCGGCGATCGCGATAACGATAGTGTGCTGGACGCGCTCGATGGCTGTCCCGATCAACCTGGGTTGACGACGAACAACGGTTGTCCAATGCCGACGACTGGTGATCGCGATGGCGATGGCGTCAGCGATAGCGCGGACGTGTGTCCCGATCAACCTGGCACAACACTCGCCGGCGGTTGCCTCGATGACGATGGCGATGGCATTCGCGATGGCGTAGACGCGTGCCCGCGCGAACCTGGGACAGCCGAGCGCAATGGTTGTCCCGCGCCCGGTGACGCGGACAGTGATGGCGTGGCGGACGCGAGCGACGCGTGCCCGCGCGACCCAGGTCGCACCGAAGCCGGTGGTTGTCCCGATCACGACGCCGACGGCGTGCGCGATAGTGACGACGCGTGTCCCGATGAAGCCGGGACAGCCGGTTTGCGCGGTTGCCCCGATCGCGATGGCGATGGCGTGCGCGACACGATTGATCTCTGCCCCGATGTCCCAGGTCCCGCGTCCAACAGCGGTTGCCCGCCCACCGGCTCCGGCGACTCGGACGGCGACGGCGTTGACAACAGCACTGACCTTAGCCCCACCGAGTCAGGATCGGCGGACAGCGGCGGCGCGCCGCCGCCCGGCGGTGGAACCGATGCGGATCGCGACGGCATCCCAGAATCCGAAGAGGCGCGCGAAGACCCGCTCAGCGGATTGGACTTGTTGATACCGGGTTACCTGTTTCAATTCGTACCCGTCGAACTCCAGGCATTGGAATTCCAAGTCTCGCACAACTATACCCAGGTCTACTGCTACGCGACCGTGGCGGGTCAAGCCGCCGAACGTATCGGACCGTTCAGTTCGCTCGGCGCGCAACGCTGGGACATTGCCGCGTTCCTGGGTCCACTGCACAGTCGAACGTTTATGGCACCGCAAGGACAGCCCTTGCAAGTTCGCTTGGAGTGCAGTGGCATCGTCGCTGGATCGCGCGAATCGCCCGGCGGAGGTGGCATCGGTGAAGGCGGCGGATCGGAAGCGTACTTTGATCTCGGTTCGTTCTCGCGCAGTCACACGCTCGCGTCCTCGGCGATTGACGAGGTGACGGTGGATTCGAGCGGCGGCTCGGCGGGACATTCGTTTCGCGTCAAGTATCGCGTCTGCACGCCGGGCTGCAAAACGCCGGTCTTGCGCGCGCCGTCCATCACGCTGTTGCACGGCGGCGGACAAAATCGTTTGGCGTGGGCGTGGGCGGGTCACTCGTACGACATCAATGGTTTCAAATTGTACATGAACGGCAACTATATGTTTGCGGTATCGCCGCGCAGTACGAATTATCTCTTTCGCGATGTTCCGCCGTGCGGACGCAATTTCGAAATTCAACTCTCGGCGTATCGCGGCAACCCGCATCGCCCGGACATTGAATCACCGCTCAGTAACATCGTAACCTGGGAAGGCGCGCGGTGTCCGCGCATGGCGATGGTCAGTCTGGTGCGGCTCGAAACCGGCAATCTGCGGGACAATGATGATCTCGGCGATGTCGGACCGCTCTTTGGTTCGTTCCAAGTTGGCGATGTGAGCCGCAGTTTTGAAAGTCACTATCGGCTGGATGTCGGCAGTCGCAACCACAACATCGCGGCATTCTTCCCGCGCACCGATTTTACCGTAGACCTCGGTCCCGACGATTCGCTGTACATCGGTGCGACGATCAAAGATCGCGACCCAGGTTTAAACCCGAATGACACAATTTTTGATTGGGAAGAGATTATTGCGCCTGCTGATGTTCGGGCGGGTGAACGTAGAATCACCGGTCGCGGCGGCAGTACACTCGTCGTTCAAATCACCGTGACGAACAGTCGTTGAACGCGCGCCTCACCTCCACCCTCCCGTCCCCCTTCCCCCTCTCCTGAACTGAACTTCGTTCAGGAGAAGGGGAAGGGGGTGCCCGAAGGGTGGGGGTTGGGGGTGAGGCAGGAGGATGAAACGATGACACGCAAACCTGGTTGTCTATTGCCACTCGGCGTTTTGGCAATCGCGCTGATCTGCATCGTCGCCGCAATCGCCGTCGTTCTGCTATCGCCGCCAGTGACGAGTCCAATCGTGCTGATCAATTCGCCGCGCAATGCCGCGCGCGTGTCCGTAGCCCAAGACACTGTGATCCAAGCCGTCGCGCGCGATGACGCGGAGCGGAAAATCAAACGCGTCGAACTCTGGGTGAACGACAAATTGCTCGACGCGCAAAACAGCAACGTGCCCGGCGGCATCTCGCCGTTTCCGCTGACGATGAATTGGCGACCGACAATCTCCGGCACGCACACGATCATCGTCCGGGCGTTCAACGCGCAAGGCGCGCGTAGCCACGCGACGATCAATGCGCAAGCCATCGCGATCACGGATCGCGATAACGACGGCGTGGCGGATGCGACCGACGCGTGTCCCGATCAACCTGGGTCGCCCGATGCGCGCGGCTGTCCCGATCGCGATGGCGACGGCATCCGCGACGCGGACGATGCCTGCCCCGATCAAACCGGCGCGTCTGCTGCGCGCGGCTGTCCCGCGTCGAGCGCACATGATCGCGATGGCGATGGATTGCTCGACCGCGCCGACGCGTGCCCTGATCAACCTGGGTCGCCTCGCGCGCAAGGTTGCCTGGACGCGGATGGCGACGGCGTGCGCGATAGCGCGGATGCGTGCCCGCGCGAACCTGGGTCTGAGCAAAATGGCTGTCCTACGCCAGGAGATGCGGATGGTGATGGCGTTGCCGATGCGAGTGACGCGTGCCCGCGCGCGCCCGGTCGTGCCGAGTTCGCCGGCTGTTCCGACGACGACGGCGACGGTGTGCCGGCTCAAACCGACGCGTGTCCACGCGAGCGCGGCTCAGCTCAACTCGCCGGTTGCCCCGACCGCGATAACGATGGCGTGCGCGATGCGCTCGATTTGTGTCCCGCCGCGCCGGGTCCGGCGTCGAACAGCGGTTGTCCGGTTACCAGCGCGAGCGATAGCGATAACGATGGCGTCCGCGATGACGTTGACCTCGCGCCGACCGAAGCCGGTTCGGCTGAATATGGCGGCAGTCCGCCGCCGGGTCGCGGCGCGGACCGAAATGGCAATCAAATTCCGGATGATGCCGAGCCGCCGCGTAGTGAGGTTCGCGTTTTCGGCGGTCTGACGATTCCATCGCTGAACCTGGATTTGTCCGGCATCCTTCCCACTCCGCGGCGCGTCGTTGAAAAGGTTATGGTTCCCATCGAGATTCAAGCCGTGTCGTTCCGCGCGCTTCAAAGTGGCGATCTCACCGATATCAGTTGCTTCGTCGTTCTGGGTTACACTCTGTTTAATGAAGCGGGCACTCCAGTGCACCACGAAACTCCCATCCCTGCGGCTGGACGTCTCAACCTTGACCCAGGATCCGCAGAGAGAACATGGAACCTCCCGGAGATATTAGGCGAACAGGCACAGCGCCATTTCGCCGCCGATGACAATTATTCGATCAACATCCAGGTTGAATGTCTTGGCATCGTCTCGATTCATGGAGAAACCCCGCGCCAATACGATTTGGGCAGGATCAACGTCAACCACGCATCCCCCGATTGGGATGGGCATGTCATGCGGGCGAATTCAACCGGGGGAGTCGGTGGCAGATGGTTTCACGTCGAATATCGGCTCTGCCAGGGAATGTGTGGAGTGGTCGCGTATCAAGCGCCTGTCCTCCGCGTGTCGGACGAGGGTCCGCGCGCGGCGTTGCGTTGGACGTTTGCGGGTGACCCAAGCCAGATTCGCGGATTCGGCGTGTACGTGAATGGAAGCATCCGTCACCGGACGCCGGCGGACGTTAACGCGTACGATATCACCTCGCAAGCAAGTCCGCCCTGCGGTGAAACGTACAGTTATCACATCACCGCGTTTGGCGGACAAGCCGGCGCGGCACGCGAATCGCCTCCCAGCAACACGGTCACCTGGACGGGCGCGGCGTGCCCGCGCACCGTGCGCGTCACCTTCGAGACATTGCGAACCGGCAATCTCGGCGGGGATGAGCGCGAGTACAGCACGGTGGGACCGATCACCGGTGTCTTTTGGGCTTCGGTAATTTCCAGACCGGAACTCCACTTTCACATGTCGGTTTGCAATGACCTGAGTCGCTGCAGTCACAGCGAGATACGCCACGGCTTTCGGCTCTCGCATAATGTGACATACCAGATCCAAGGTCTCTTCGATTGGGTTCACACGGAGCAGGCATCGTGTCTGGGGAATGGGTGTGCGTCCAACGACTATCGCGCGCCAGAGATCAACTATGTCACGGTGATGCTTGGCGGGGATGACCATCTCTCTTTTGGCGGGACAGTCCAGGATGTGGATTGGGGATCGGGCGATGGGAGCGAATGGGATACGTTGTTTGACGCGCACGACCAAGTGCGCGCCAGCGAACTCGTCCCAGGTGTGCCGGTCATCCGCACGCTGAGCAATCGCGAAATCCAGGTGTCGGTGCGGATCGAAATGCTGCCTGAGTGAACATAGACCCGAAGGGTTCGCTTCGTGAAAACCCTTCGAGTCTTGGCAAGTCTATTTTCGGAGGATGAGCAATATGCGAACGCGAATCCAAATCATCGCGCCGCCCTTGAATCTCGCGGTGCATTGCTGGCTTGGCGATGGCGGTTGCCCAGCACGTTAATCAAACGTTAGAATCTGCGGCAGGTGATGACCCTGCCGCTCATTTTTTTGGCAATTGAATCAGATACCAGGTTTCCCCAAGAAACCTGGTATCTGCTGTCAAATCATGTCGCGATGTTTGTAACAAATCGAATCATAGATTTATGCCTTTGCCGAACGCGCATCTTGACTGGCAATTTTGGAAAATTGCCCTACGAGATGCTCCCGAGTCACAGCCGCGATTTCATTTAACATTGCCTTAAAGTGGAATTAAGTCTGATTTAACCAGCCGCGCCTCTGCACGAGTTATACTTGAGGAACCAGCAAACTGTAACACTGATACAAACGTAGTATCGTTACAATCAAGCTGTGAAAGAATCAACCTGTGACAAATCATTCTCCGCGCCTCTTGCTTTATTCGCACGATACGTTCGGTCTCGGTCACATTCGCCGCACGCTGGCGATTGCGGACCAAGTCGCGCGCGACCACGGCAACGTCCGGCAATTGCTCGTGACCGGCTCGATGGTCGCCGGCGCGTTCAGACTGCCGCCGCATCTCGATTGGATCAAACTGCCCGCGCTGACCAAACGCAGTGACGGACGCTACAAGTCGCGCGCCTTGCCGCTCTCGCTCGCGCAAACGATGACCTGGCGCGAGCAAATGATTTTGCAAGCGGTCGAGGCGTTTCGCCCCGACATCGTTTTGGTGGACAAGACCCCGGCAGGCGTCGCCGGCGAACTCTTGCCCGCGCTGCGTCACATCAAAACGTGGATGCCCGCCACGCGCCTCGTCCTGGGTATGCGCGATATTGAAGACGATCCCGCGACGACGTGCGCGGAATGGGAAACTGCCGGCACGCGCGAATTGCACGACAGCGTTTACGATCGCATCTTGCTCTACGGCTCGCGCGCGGTGTTCGACCCGGTGCGCGAGTACGCCATGTCGCCCATGGCTGCGAAGAAACTGATCGAGTGCGGCTACCTGGGGCGACGCATGACGACGCGCGCGAAAGAAACCGTGCGCCGCGAACTCGCGGCGGAGAATCGTCCGCTGATCGTCGTCACGGCGGGCGGCGGCGGAGATGGATTCGAGTTGATCGAAAATTTTCTCGCCGCGCGCGCTGCCAACGCAACATTGCGCGATGCGCACGCGCTCGTCGTCACCGGTCCCTTGATGGCGCGCAGTAAACGCGATTTGCTCAAGAACACGAACCACGCCGATCATTTGACGATCATCGAATTTACGCCCGATCTGCCGAGTTACCTTGCCGCCGCCGATCTCGTCGTGGGCATGGCGGGTTATAACACCGTTTGCGAAACGCTTTCACTCGGCGTGCGCGCCCTGGTCGTGCCGCGCGTGCGCCCGCGTTCCGAACAACTGATGCGCGCGGAACGACTCGCCGCGCGCGGACTCGCGCGCATGGTGTTGCCCGACGAACTTGCGCCGAAAAAATTGGCGCAGGAAATCGCTAGTGCGCTCGCCGCGCCGCCGCCGCAAATCACGCTCGACCTGAATGGACTCGAACGCGTGAGCGATGCGCTGGGCGCGTTGATGGAGAAGTAAAATGACCATCGGCTATATCCTCAAAATGTATCCGCGCTTTTCCGAGACCTTTATTCTCAACGAAATTCTCGAACTCGAACGGCAGGGCGTGGACGTGCGAATTTATTCGCTTCGCAAACCGGACGACGGACGCTTTCACGCGAACCTCGCGCGCGTGCGCGCGCCGGTGACGTACCTCCCAGAGTATTTGCCGTCGGACGCGCGCCGCGTGTTTAACGCGCAACGCGTCTTGTTCCGCGCCGACCCGCGCCGCTACGCGCGCGTCCTGGGTTACGCGCTCACACGCGGCAACCTCCACGCACTCAAACGTTTCTTCCAGGCGGTCGTGCTTGCCGATGATGTGCGCGCGCACCCGGTCACGCACCTGCACGCGCACTTTGCCAGCAGCGCGACGCGCGTCGCCATGTTCGTGCGCTTGCTCACCGGCACGCCGTACAGTTTCACCGCGCACGCCAAAGATATTTTTCTGAACACGGTGGATGCCGACCTGTTGCGCGACAAGATTCGCGCCGCGCGTTTTGTCGTCACCGTCAGCGCGTTCAACCACGCGTATCTTACGCGCCTGGTCAACCAGGTGGGTTCCAGCAGTCTGGATGGTTTGCTCCCGCGCGCGGAGATGGCGATCCCGCCCGACCGCATTCACAAATTGTACAACGGCATTGATCTCGCACAATTCGATCCCGCCGCCGATTACGTGCCCCATGCCCGGCGCGATCCGTTGATCCTTGGCATCGGGCGGCTCGTCGAGAAAAAAGGATTCGACGATTTGATTCGCGCGTGCGCGCAGTTGCGCGAGCGCGGCGCGGCGTTTCAGTGCGAGATCGTCGGCAAGGGTCCGCAAGATGCGGCGCTCCGCGCGTTGATCGCCGAACTCGCGCTCGACAGTCAGGTGCGCCTCGTCGGACCCAAATCGCAAGACGATGTGATCGCGGCGTATCGGCGCGCGGCGGTGTTCGCACTGCCGTGCGTCGTCGGGGCGGACGGCAATCGCGACGGCTTGCCGACTGTTTTGCTCGAAGCGCTGGCGATGCGCGTGCCCGCCGTCTCGACTGATGTGACGGGCGTGCCGGAAATCATTGACCCCGACGCGACTGGCTTGCTGACGCCGCAGAACGACGCGGCGGCGCTCGCCGACGCGCTCGCGCGTTTGCTCGCCGACGCGGCTCTGCGCGAGCGCATGGGCAACGCCGCGCGCGCCGCCGTCGCGCAAAAATTCGATCTGCAAAAAAATGTGGCTGTGTTGCGCGATTGGATCACAGCCAATCCCAGTTTTCGATTCTCGAATGCCGACACGGCGTTGCTCCAATCGAAATTCGAAAATCGGCAATCGGCAATTCTATGAATATCCTGTACATTTGCGCCGACCCCGGCATTCCGATTCGCGGCGCGAAAGGCGCGTCCATCCATGTGCGCGCGATGATTGACGCGTTCGCCGCGCTGGGGCATCGCGTTACGCTGATTACGCCGCGTGCCGGCGACGGGATCGCGCCGAACGCGCAGGTCGTTGAAGTTGCATCCCGTTTGTTCGACACGAAAAATCTTTCGGCAGATACGCGCGAATTTCTCGCCATGCAGATTGCCGACGCGAGCGTCCGCGCCGGGCTGGCGCTGATCGCGCGCGAACAAGTTACTTTGATTTACGAACGGTATTCGTTGTGGAGTGATGCTGGCGCGCGGCTCGCCGCCGTGACCGGGTTGCCGTTCGTCCTCGAGGTCAACGCGCCGCTGCGCGTCGAAGCGGCGCGCTATCGCACGTTGAGCCGGGATCGCGACGCCGCCGAGATCGAAATGCGCATGTTGACCCAAGCCGACGCGATCTCGGTCGTCTCCGCGCCGTTGCGCGACTATGTGATTCAGCGCGGCGCAAGCCCGGAACACGTCCACGTTCTCCCGAATGCGGTGGACGAGCAATATTTTCATCCCGCCGTGAGCGGCGATGCGGTCCGCGCGCAACTGGGTCTCGCGGACAAATTCGTCGTCGGGTTTGTCGGCACGGTCAAGCCCTGGCACGATCTCGACATCTTGATCGAAGCGGTCGCGCAGACCGCCGCGCGCGATCCATTCGCCGCGCGCGGGAGTGCGCCGCATCTCTTGCTCGTCGGCGACATTCCCGACGCGGTGCGCGCGCGTATTGCGGAACGCGGCATCGCCGCGACGATGGTGCCGCCGATTCCGAATCACGACGTGCCGGCGTACATCGCGGCGATGGACATCGCGGTGTCGCCGCATCCCGCGCTCGCCGATTTTTATTTCTCGCCGTTGAAACTGGTCGAGTACCTCGCGTGCGGCGTCGCGACCATCGCGGCGAATCTGCCGCCGATTGCCGAGTTCGTGACCGACGGCGTGAACGCGCGTTTGTATCCGCCGGGCGACGCCGCCGCGCTCGCCGCGCAGATCGCGGAGCTTGCCGCGCACGATGCCGCGCGCACCCAGCTTGGTTGGCAAGGCGCGCGGTACGTGTTGCAGAACCACACGTGGCGGCGCAACGCGCACCAAGTGCTCGGCTGGCTGTTTCCGCACACGAGCGCGCGTGACCCGTTGGGGACTCCGCTGTTCGACGACAAATTACGCCGGCGTTTGTTTCGCGCGACGCGCGCCGATCTTGCCGGGCATTGGCTCGCCGCGCAGGTGGACGAACGTTTCCCGGCAGTCACACGATTGGAAATTCTAAAATACAAGCCGCGCCGCCGCTGCGTCATCGCGTACGAACTGACGCGTTCGTCCGCAGCACCGGGAGAAAACGCGACTCGGCACATCATCGGCAAAGTGTTCAAAGACGGGCGTGGCGCGGAGCATCTCGACTTTCACCGCGCGTTGTGGGCGAACGGGTTCGGCGCAACCGCCGGCGATGGGATCACGATCGCGCAGCCGCTCGCGTACATCCCGGCAATGCAAATGTTCGTCCAGGAACGCGCGCCCGGCGCGACGCTTGATGACTCGCTCAACACGCCGGATTTTTCCGCGCGCGTGCGCGCAAGCGCGGTTGCGATCGCCAAGCTCCACAAGACGCGCGTTCAGCCGCCCAAGACGTACGCGCTGGCAGATGAACTCGCGCACCTTGCCGAGTGGGCGGCGGATTTGGCGACGCACAAACCGGATTATGCGTACGCGATTGAGCGGCAACTTGCCGCGTTGAACGCGTGGGCAAATATACTGCCGCCGGTCGAACTCGCGCCGGCGCATCGCGATTTTTACTACAGCCAACTGCTGTTCGCCGATTGGCGGATCACCTTGATTGATCTCGACTTGTTCGCGCGCGCCGACCCGGCGATTGACGTCGCGAATTTCGCCGCGCACCTGCGTTTTCTCGCGTTGACACATTTCGCGAACGCGCACGCGCTCGACCAGGAGGTTGCCGCGTTCGTGGACGAGTACGCGCGGCGTCAATCGGTCACGCCGGAATTTTTCGCGCGGCTCGCATTTTACGAAACGGCGACGTATTTTCGTTTGATGCACGTCGTCGTGCAACGTCCGCAATTCGCCGATTTGTTCCTGCCGCTTTTTGAGCTGACCAGCGAACACATCCTGGGTCAGGCGTCACCGCGCGCCGTTCCCGTTCCGCATCACGCATGAAAAAAATTCCGTTGCTCGATCTCGACCCGCGCTATTTTCGTTACCTGCTGCCGTACCGCGCGCATCTCGCGCTCGGTTTTTTGACGATGGTCGCGGTCGCCGCGCTCGACGTCGCGATGCCGTGGCCCCTGAAATTCATCGTGGACAATGTGATCGGCGGACGACCGTACGGCGATTCATTCAGCCGCGCGCTCGCCGAATTTTTCGGCGACGATCCGCGCTGGCTCGCCGCGTTTTTTGGTTCGGCGATCATTCTCTTTACCGCGCTCAACGGCGCGCTCTCGTTTATTTTTGAATCGCTGCAAGGCATGATTCAATCGCTCACGACGTTTCGTCTTCGCAGAGATGCGTTCGCGCATCTGTCGAATCTCTCGTTGCAATTTCACGATCACGCGCGCGCCGGCGAGATCGTGAGCCGCGTGAACGGCGACGCCGGGCGCGTGATGGAAGCGTTCGTCGCCAGCACCGGCGAAATCATCGTCAACGCGCTCAAATTCGCCGGCATCGCCGGCATTATGCTTTTCGTCAACTGGCGTTTCTCGGTCATCGCGCTCGCGTACGCGCCCTTGTTGCTGTTTCTGTTCGGCGCGTTCCGCCGCAACATCAAATCGTCCGCCCAAGCCGCGCGCGAGCAAGAGGGGCAAATGCTCGCGGTGACGCACGAGACCGTTTCCGCGATCCGCATCGTGCAGGCGTTCGGGCGCGAGGAAGACGAACAACGCCGATTCGAAGAGTACGGCGCGGCGCGGGCGCGCGCGGAAATCCGCGCCAAACGCTGGGAAGCGATGTTCGAACCGATCGTAGATGTAATCAAAGCCGCAGGCACTGCGGCGGTGATTTGGTACGGCGTCGCGCAAATCCTCGCCGATCAATTGACCGTCGGCGAATTGCTCATTTTTCTTTCGTACCTTTCGACCTTTTACAGTCCGCTGAAAAAATTCAGCAAACTTGCCGCGTCCTTGCAAAAGGCGTCGGTCAGCGGCGAACGCCTCGCCGAATTACTCGACACCGACCAGGTGATTCGCGACGCGCCGAACGCGCGGGCATTGACGCGCGCGCGCGGGCAGATTGATTTCGCGCAAGTGAGCTTCGCGTACGACGACAAGCGTCCGGTGTTGAGCGACGCGACCTTTACCGCGTTGCCGGGTCAAATGATCGGACTCGTCGGCGCGACCGGCGCGGGCAAGACGACGATTGCGAATCTGCTCCTCCGTTTCTACGACGTGACCGCCGGACGCATCGAGCTCGACGGCGTAGATATACGCGATTTACGCCTGCGCGATTATCGCCGGCAATTCGCGCTCGTGCCGCAAGAACCGATTCTGTTCGCGGCGAGCATCCGCGACAACATCGCTTACGGCGCGCCGCACGCGCAGATGCCGGCAATCATCGCCGCCGCGCGCGCCGCGAACGCGCACGAGTTTATCATGAAACTGCCGAACGGTTACGCCGCCGAGATTGGCGAACGCGGCGTCACGCTGTCCGGCGGACAACGCCAGCGTCTCGCGATTGCGCGCGCAATCTTGCTCGACGCGCCGATCCTGATTCTCGACGAGCCGACCGCCGCGCTCGACGCCGCGTCGGAACGCGCGGTGATGCAAGCGTTGGAACGTTTGATGCGCGGGCGCACGACGTTCGTGATCGCGCATCGGCTCTCGACGATTCGCCACGCGAATTTGATTCTCGTTCTCGAAGACGGGCGTATCATCGAACGCGGCGAACACACGGACCTGGTTCGGCGCGGCGGACGTTACGCGGAACTGGTGCGGATGCAAAGCGGCGCGACACCAGCGCCGACCCTGGAGCTGGCGCGATGAATGGATGGTTTTTCTCGCCGCGCATCCTGGGTGGACTCGCGCTGTATTTGGTGTTGCCGGTCGTCGTGAGTCTGCTGGCATTCAGCCAACTTGCGTCCGCCCAGGCACTGACTTTACCGCGACCGACGCCGACGCCGAACGCCGCCAAGCGCGCCAAAGAAATCGCGCGCGCAGACAATTTCTATCGCACCGGCTTGGGGATGTACAGCGCGGGCAGGTACGCCGAGGCGCGCGCGAATTTCGAGCACGCGCTCGCGCTCGCGCCGAACAACGCCGATTGGCGCAACGGGTTGGGCTTGACGCTCGCGCGCCTGGGACGCGACGACGACGCGTTGCGCGAGTATCGCGCCGCCATCGCGCTGGACCCGCAACATGCCGACGCCTATTACAATCTCGGCGCGCTCTACCACGCGCGGGCTGAGGATGCGCTGGCGATTGAAGCGTATCGCGCCGCGATCCACGCGCGCCCCGATTTCGCGCTGGCGCACAATAATCTCGGCGCGCTCTACGCCGAACGCGGCGAGCTAGAGCAAGCCACGGTGGAATTGCAAGCCGCCATCCGACTCGATGCCAAATCGGCGAACGCGTACTTGAACCTGGGACTCGTGCGCGCGCGGCAGGGCGAACTCGCGCCGGCGCGCGCGGCATTCGAGCAAGTGATTGCGCTCGATCCTGCCGGAGAACTCGGCGCGCAAGCGCGCGCTCAACTTGAACGACTCAAATAATCTTGATGGAGGAAACGATGAAAACAAATTTGAAGATATCACTCGCCGCGCTTCCCGCGCTCCTAGTAACCGGGGCGGCGTTGTTTCTACTGCTTGCCGCCGTCTCGAACGCCGCCGAGAGCAAGCCGGGTGATTTGCTCTACACGCTCCGCAGTCCGGCGTTGCAACTACGACTCGCGATCACGAACGATCCGGTTCAGCGCGCCGACATCGCAAAACAGCTCGCGCCGATTTCCGATTCCGCGCCCAAGTTGGAAGATGCGGCGCGGCTCTCAAATCCTGGGAGCGTCATTCTCAACACGAGCAAGGATGAATCCAGGGATAAGCCAGCGAGCGCGAACGTCACACCAAAGGTTGACGACCGCGGAAACGACCGAGACAGCATCGCTCCCACCGACACCAAGTCCAAAGATGATGGCGCGCGCACCGAGCAAGTAAAGGACGACGACAAGAATAAAACGCCCGTTCCCTCCATCACCGACGACAAAAAGGGTAGCGGCGGGACAGACGACAAAGACAAACGCGTTGACGACCGACGCGATGATGATCGGAGTAAGGATGACCGCGGCGGTGATGATCGCAGCGGTGATGATCGCAGCGGCAGCGGCGGTTCGTCAAGCGGTGGTGATGACGACGATGATAAGGATGACGATAAGGATGAGGATTAGTCGCGGTTCGCATCCCACGCGGCAATGGTAAGCGCGAGTGACACATCGGGTACCTCACCGCTGGTGAGGTACCCGATGTGTCACTCGCGCGAAAGCAAGTCGTACCTAGCAGAGACCTTGCACCGTCTCTCCGAAACCTAGGTTCCGCTCGTCACGCGGTTACTCGACCAGGCGCGGTGACAATTTTCGGACCAGATGTTTGACATCCAATCTGTTCGGAGATAGAATAGCGGCAGGATAAGGTCATGGACGAACGCGAATATTTCATCCCCCTGTTAAGCGATGCCATGCTCCGCGTGCGATACCAAAAAGATCGTGGTCGCATATTGCAATTCACTGTCCAGCTCGAAGCCTATATTGAAAACACGTGGACACCGATTACCCGTTACGATGCCGCGCACCAATTCGTCCATCGCGATGACTTGAAGCCGGACGGCTCACAGATCAAATCACCGCCAATGACATTTGCGAATTACAACGACGCGTTGAACTATGGCATCCGCGATTTGCGCTTGAACAGTCAATTGTATATCGAGAGGTATTTGCGATGGAAACGCTGACACCCCAACAAATCAGCGATAAGGTTTTGGAACTAACCGAACAGTTCAACCATTATGTCTTCAACGCCCCGGAGATTCTGGATCATATTCCAGACAAGGCGTTGCTAGTTTTTCTGGATGCCGACGACCCAGAATTCAATCGCGCTAACGTCGAATTGGCGCGCGCCACGCCGCGTCCTCCAGATAGTTCCGTGGTGTACGTCAAAATGCAAAAACGCGTTCGGATGATCCAACAAGTCGAATGGCAACCCGAAGTTGTTGCGGCTCCACTGGTCGCTTGACCCCAATCCTTTCAAGAGCAAAACGAGATACGCTCTGCGAATACGCAGGGCGCATCTTTTTGTTTGCCCCGCGCGATCTTTTCGGATTCTTGCAATGATACAATCCCGCAGGATTTAATTAGCGAACGACTATACGACCTTGCCGATACGGATCACGCGATTCCATTGATCGTTTCGATCATCCCGCGATAACCACGCGCCGCCGCGATCAAATCCTCAATCGCGATGCGTTCGTCAACGACATGCGCGTCGCCTTCGCGTGCCGGACCGAAACCGATGGTGGGCACGCGTGCGATGCCGGCGCTGTACGTCGCGTTCGTGCAAAAACGGTACGCGCCGATCCGGGGATTCAACCCCGCCGCGCGCAATCCGCGCAACGCGTTCTGCACGAACGGATGCTCTTCAGCCAAAACCCAGGCGGGGAAAAATTTCGCGCCGCGCAACGTGCGCCCGGTGTACGTCGCGTGTTCGCCCTCGGCGATCTTCGCGTTCACCGGCAACGCGCCCAGCACGCTTTCGATTGTTTCGCCCGGCAACAAACGCCGATCATACGTCACGCGGCAACGACTCGGAATCACCGAATTACCCGGATACGGATCGGAGATGATGTCGGTCAAGACCATCAACGCGTCGCCGAGCAATTCATCGCGCGCAACCGGCATTCGTTCGATGGCGTCCACCGCGCGCAACATCAGTGTCACCGCGTTCACACCGAGTTGCGGCGACGACGAATGCGCCGGCTTGCCAATCGTTTCGAGATGAATCTCGGCGCGCCCGCGTCCGCCGCGATTGAGATTCAATTCGGTTGCTTCGCCAATCACGACAAAATCCGGCTTGACCTCATCCGTCACGGTTCGCAAACTCACACCTTCCATCACCTCTTCGAGTACGGTCGCGCTCACCACGATCCGCCCCGCAATTTGGGTGCGCTCCACACTCGCCGCACTGTGAATCATCGCGGCGAGCGCGCCTTTCATATCTGCCGCGCCGCGCCCGTAAATGAATCCATCTTCGATTTGCGCGCCGTATGGATCGCGCGTCCATTGCGCGCCAGCGGCGATGCCGACCGTGTCGCAATGTGCGTCGAGCAAAATCGTTTTGCCGGGACGCGCGCCTTCGAGGATACCAATCGCGCTGCCATTCGCGTCCGCCCACGCGCGATCAAAACCGAGCGCGCGCATCTCGGCGAGAATCAAGGCGACGACGCGTTGTTCTGCGCCGCTCAAACTGGGTGTGCGGACGAGGGATTGCGTGAAGAGGACGAGACGGTCTATGTTCATTGAAACCTTGCTACGCAATCAATACCTTCGCCAAAATTATAAATTCATCCGCGAATAACGCGGACCCTGGCACTTGCGTTCCCGCCAGGGCAAGTGTAACGCGAATGAATTTAAAAATTAGTGGAGATTCGCGTTATTCGCGGATAAAAAAATGGCGAAAACGATTTGGCGAAGGTATTGACAACACGAAAGACTGAATGGATTTTTCGTAATGCGAATAAATTATTTTGAAACCGCCGTCTGGTTCACACTTGTTTGCCGCACCACTGCAAGGCATGGCGCATCACTGTTTGAAATGCCGGGTGCAACCACACCGACACCGAATGACCCGGCGTCAGCACACACACGCGTCCATCGCCTTCGTGGCGCGTCCAGCCAGCCGGTTGTGTGCCGTGTTCCGATGTCGCGGTCATAAACAGACCAACCTGGGTTTGATCACAGTCCATAAAATAGTGTTCGTCCGTGATTGTAAACGACGCGCGCGCGTTTGCCAGCGGATGCCCGTCGTGAAATTCCAGGGTCACGGAACATGGCGGCGGGTGTTGAACGAACACGCCGCCGATCAACGCGCGCAAGATGGGCGTCTCGCGATACCCGGCGGTTCCCGAATGGATGACGAGCAGACCCTTCCCCCTGCGAACGTAATCGCGAAAAGTTTGCTCGACTTGCGGTGTGACCCAGGGACGCCAATCGGTGGACGAGACATCGTTGGACTTGGACAGAAGGACCAACGGAAACTCTGCCATTCGTTCTGCCGACCAATCACCGGCATTTTCGATCCAGTCGAACTCCCAGCCGGTATTGCTCAATTTCGCAAGCCCGGCGCGAGCGGTTGGCGCGGGATGCCAATGATCGTCACACAGAACCAAGACACGCACTCAAACGACTCCTTTTTCCGCGAGCGCGATCGCGCCCCACAATGGCGCATCGTCGCCGAGCGCGGCGGGCACGATGTCGGTGCGGATTTGCGGGAGCGTGTTTTTGCGCGCGGATTCGCGCACGATGTGCCACCACCGCTCGCCCGATTTGGTCACGCCGCCGCCGATGACGACGCGTTCCGGGTTGACCAGGGTGATCGCGGTGCCGATGCCAAACCCGAGCGCGCGCGCCGCATCGTCCATCACCGCGCGCGCGAGTTCGTCGCCCGCGTTTGCCGCTTGCGCGACGATTGCGCCGGTCATCGCGTTCAGATTGTTTCCCGCTAGTTCCCTCAGTTCCCTGCCTTGTGCTGGATTTTGGTTTAGCCGTTCTCTGGCTCTCCTCGCAATCGCGGGACCGCACGCCATCGCCTCGACGCACCCGCGACGACCACACACGCATTCGGGTCCGCGTGGATCGCAAATCGTGTGACCGATTTCGCCCGCCATCGCGTCCGCGCCGCTCCAGATTTTTCCGCCGAGAATCCACCCGCCGCCGATGCCGGTGCTGACGGTCACATACAATAACGAACTGCACCCCTGCCCCGCGCCAAAAGTGTATTCACCCAGCGCGCCGACATTCGCGTCGTTGTCCACGCTTGCCGGCGCGCCGAGCGCGTCTTGCAGTTGCTCGCGCAGCGGCGTGTCTTCCCAGCCGGGAACGTGGTGCGAGAGAATTACGCGTCCGCGCGCCGCGTCCACCGGTCCGCCGAAACTGACGCCAATCGCGGCGGGGGCGCGTCCCGCGAGCAATCGGCGCGCCATTGCAAGCATGGTCGCGCGGTCATACGCGCCGTCCTTGTTCGGAGGCGACGCAACGCGTTCGAGCGCGAGCCACGCGCGTTGTCCGCGCCGCGCCATCGCGGCAGAAAGTTTTGTGCCGCCGTAATCAAGCGCGATGAGAATTTCGTCAGGCATTTAGTAATTCACCTTACTCCAGTTCGACCATGACCTTCATATAGTTACCCCTGGATGACTCAATTGCTTGATACGCCGCCAGATATTGATCGAACGAAAAACGATGCGTGATCATTTCGTTCAGATGAATCGCTCCGCGCGCCACCAACTCAATCGCGCGTTCATAGTCGGTCTTTTGGTACATCAACGTGCCAATCAGAGTCAACTCATTGTTCTGCACCGTCGCCAGGTCTACAGGCGGCTTGTTCCCAAAAACGCCGACGACGACAATCGTGCTACCTTTGCGCGCGTTGGAAATCGCCTGGGTGATCGTATCTTCGACGCCGGCGCATTCGAGAATCAAGTCTGCTTTGGCTGGTCCAAAATTTTCCAAGATTGCCGTGGCGAGGTCGCGTTCCCGTGGGTTGAGCGTGAGCGCGAGACCACACTCGCGGGCTTTGTCCAGCTTATAGTCGCTCACGTCGGTGATCATCACTTGCGCCGCGCCGGATGCTTTGGCAACTTGGGCGACGAGATTGCCAATCGTGCCAGCGCCCAAGACTAGGACGTTGCGATCTTCGACACTGCCGGCGCGCGCGAGCGCGTGCGCGGCAACCGACACAGGTTCGATCATGGCGGCTTGATCCAAGGACATGGACGCGGGCACTCTGAGAACCATTTCGGCTTTGATCGGGAAATACTCTTGCGCCGCGCCGCCGGTCTGAAAGCCCATGACCTTGAGGTTGTCGCAGATGTGATACATGCCGTGCCGGCAAAGGTAACATTCGCCGCAGGTGATTTGCGGCATAAAGACAACTGGGTCGCCCGGCGTCAATCCATTTACTGCGCGCCCCACCTGCGCGATCACGCCGGAGACTTCATGTCCTTGCACGACGGGATAGCTCATAAAAGGATGGGTGCCATGAAATACGTGAATGTCCGACCCACACACGCCAATCCGTTTGGTCTGAATGACGACTTGATCGTCTTGAGGAGATGGTCGCTCAACATCTCTGAATTCGATTTTACCTGGAGCTGTCATCATGGCTTGTTTCATTTTTCACCTCACCGTCGTATCTCAAGGATCGTTGGCAAGAATCTCATCAAGATTATTGGCAAGGCGATCAAGTTGTCAGCATAATTTGCCAATGTCAGATTAGTCACAGAACCACACGGAAACACACAGAAAAAGAAAAGTTTCCGTGAAATTCTGTGTGGCGCGAAGTGTGTGGCAGAAAAAGAAATGTGACATTGCCAAAATAATTACCTCACCAGATTGTCCTCATTATGCCACGATTCGCGTTTAAGTAGAAATGTTACGCGGCGCGCCGGCTGGACACGATCTATAGATGTTGAGATTTGCTTTTGGAAACGGACGCCCCAAACCCGAAGGGTCTCGGAGACCCTTCGGGTTTGGGATTCCAAATCATTTTCTTAACTTCTATAGTTGGCGGAAAGCGTAGCGACGGCGATGAAGCAAAAACTGGACGTGCCCGCCATGCTCGCGCGTTTACGCGCCGTGCATCGCGGCGACATTCCGGCGAAACTGGTCACGCGCATCAAAGCGTGGGGCAACTATTTTGGCGGCGCGACACTGGGCACGGTCACGTTGCTTGAATTTCGCGACGAGCAAGCGCGCGGCGAATTGATGAACGATCCGGAATTGAAACCGTACCGCGAACATTTCGAAGCCGGCAATCGTCCGCGCGCGCGTGTGCGGGGATGATTTGGCGCGCGTGAAGGAATTGTTGGCAGAGCGCGGCGTGGATCTTCGCGCATGGCACACCGAATGACGTTGCCTCGAATCACCGAGACAAGGATTCGCGCGGAGCGAATGTCCGTGCGTTCGATGCGTCGTTCGCCACGTTCGCGGAACAACCTCGAAGGACTGGGACGCGGCGATCAAGATTGCGGATAAACACCCTCGTTTTGACTACGCAAAATTTGGGCTGCGATTTATTCGGCAAAATGACAATACACGTCACGTCCATCTGCCAATTTCACCGCCGACGGTCTTGTACGAATGCAAATGTCTTGTGCGAGCGGACAGCGATTGTGAAACTTGCATCCCGCAAACCGGTACTCTTTCGTTTCGATGTCCGATTCTGCGAACTGCTTCTTCGCCCATTTCCACTTCGTTGACGGAATGGATTCCAAGAGCAGTTTGGTGTACGGATGTTGCGGATCCGTCAAAACGATTCTGGCTTCGCCGAATTCGACGATGCAACCCCGATACATGACCGCGATATAGTCGCTGATATAATACGCCGTCGCCAGGTCGTGCGTAATGTACAGAAAACTGGTGCTGAATTTTTGCTTCAACGATAGGAACAAGTTGATCACGTTCATTCGCAGCGACGCATCAATCATGCTGACCGGTTCGTCGGCGATGATAATCTTGGGATGCGGGATCAGCGCGCGCGCGACGGATACGCGTTGTAGCTCGCCGCCGGAAAATTGATTCGGGTATTTGCCTTTCACATCCGCGTATTTCAATCCAACCGAAGTCAGCGCTTCTTCCATCGCGCCAACGGCTTGCGTTCGGTTTAGCCCATTGACGAATATCGCCGTTCGTTCCAGATACGAATCTACAGTGCGATAACTGCTGAATGCTTCAAACGGATTTTGAAAAATTGGCTGAACGGTGGAAAGGAATTCGCGCTTTGCCGGTCGAACACCTTTGCCGGCGACCTGGTGATCGTACACGATAGCGCTGCCTGAGCTGGGTTCGATCAAACGCAGAATGACTTTTGCCAGCGTGGTCTTGCCGCTCCCCGACTCGCCGACCAAGCTGATGATGACCGGTTGATCGCTCTCGATGCTCAGGTTCACATCGTCGAGCGCGTTGATCTTGACGCCGCGCAAGAAACTCCCCAGACTATACACTTTGTGCAGGTTTTCCGTTTTGAGAACAGTTTTCATCATGTATTCATTCCCATACAATCAAATTCAGTCTCTCGCAAAGGCGCAAAGACGCGAAGAGTTTTTCTTTCTTTGCGGCTTGGCGGCTTTGCGTGAGTCTTAGGGACAAGCTCTTAAAGAAGCTTTTCGGCGCAGTGGCACGCCGCCCAGTGCCCAGGGCGGTACTCGATCAACTCCGGTTCTTTCGTCCGGCAGAGTTTGGTGGCTAACGGACACCGGTCGGCGAAGCGACAGCCGCGCAAATCATCCCACAAGCTGGGTGGTCTGCCAGCAACCCCTTGGCGTGTGTGTGCGTCGCCAATCGTCGGCAGGGATTCGGTCAAGAGTTTGGTGTACGGATGCAGCGGTCGCTCGAACACGTCACTCGAATCGCCGTACTCGACCGCCTTCGCCGCATACATGATGAGCATCTTGTGCGTGATTTGATAATGCACGCCCATATCATGCGACACGAAAAAGATCGTGTTCTTCATTTTTTCTTGCAGGTTCATCAGCAAGAGCAAAATACCTTTTTGCACGACTACATCCAGCGCAGTCGTCGGCTCGTCCGCTAGGATAATGTCCGGCTGAAAGAATGTCGCCATCGCGACCATGATGCGTTGGCGCATCCCGCCGGAGAGTTGATGCGGATACGCGTCAATCGCTTCGGACGGCAATCCAAGTTCTTTCACATACGCGCGCACTTGATCGAGCACCTCGGCTTTGCGTTTTCCATTGTGAAGAAAATCAACAAACTGCTCTCGGATGCGAATGACCGGGTTGAGCGAACTCATCGAACTCTGTGGGATGTACGAGATGCGCTTGAACCAATAATCGCGGATATTCTTTGTTGTAACGGGTTCGCCTTTTTCGGTACAGAAATTGTACTCGACGCTGCCGGTTGGAAGCGAGAGCGGAAAGCCAACGTCGCCGTAAATGACTTTCATCAAGGTCGTCTTGCCGCAACCCGATTCACCGGCGACACCCAAAATAATTCCGTCCGGAATTTCAAGCTGAACGCCGTCCACTGCCGAGACTTGACCACGCACCGTGGTGTAGTTTGCCACGAGGTTGTTCAGTTTGATCATGAGTGTCCTCGTCGCGCGGCAAACAATTCATTATAGCCAGTCGAAGTGAGAAAGAGACCCAGGAAGAGCAGAACCGTCGCCACCACCGGCGCAACAATCCAAGGATATTGACCGGTCAGCATCGCATTGTAGTTGAGCGCCCAAAAAATGATCGAACCCATCGTCGGGACGGTCACGTTCGAAAGCCCGATCACCGCCAGCGCCGCTTCGGTATTGATCGCGTACAAGATCGTGTTGATGAAACCGACGACCATGTATGCGTAGACGTACGGAAAGACTTCTTTCGAAATGATACCGAACATGCCCGTTCCAGAAAAGCGCGCCATGTTGATGAACTCGCGTTCACGGACGGACAGCGCCATCGCGCGGACGGTGCGCGTATTCCACGCCCAGCCGAACGCGACCAGGATCAACCACACGCTCAAGAATGATGATCGGCCTCGGACGAAGGTGCTTAAGGTGATGAGGATCGGCAAGACGGGGATGGTGATGAACGAATCGGTGATGAGCATGATGCCCCGATCGACCCAGCCGCCGTTATAGCCGGCGGTCAATCCGACCAAGGATGAGATGATAGTGGTACAAATGCTGACGGATACGCCGAGCAGCAGAGAATTCCGAATCGAGAAGACGAGATACCAGAAAATGTCCTGCCCCAAGGAATTCGTGCCGAGCAAATGATCCTGGCTCATCGCCAAGTTCTTAAAGTACGTGCCCTGCGCGGTCGGATCCTCTTGCGTAAAGAAGGGCAAAATCGTACCGCCCAGCACAAAGATCGCCAGAATGAAAATCCCAATTTTGAGTCGAAGGTTCGATTTCAACATTGCGCCTACTTAACCACTGTCAGTTTTGTGCGTAGGGGCGCACCCTTGTGGTCGCCCAACCTGGGCAGGCACAAGGCACTGCCCCTACTTGTATCGAATCCGTGGATCGAACAGCGGATATAAAAGATCGATTGCCAGCGCCGTGGTCGCCACCGCAACAATCGAAAGCGAGAGCGTGCCATAGATCATGTTGTAATCGCCGTTGCCAATCGCCGAGCGGATGAGCGAGCCCACACCTGGGTAAGAAAATAGCATCTCGGTCAGGATCGCGCCATTAAAGATCATGCCCATGTGAAGAGCGAGCGCCGTGATCTGAGGCAGAAAGGCGTTTCGCCAAACGTAATGAATCATGATCGTAAAGGGCGGCGTGCCTTTCAAGCGCGCATAGTTGACGAACGCCTCTTCCTTGGTCGAATACGCCATCGCTTTCATGCCCAGCACATTCCAACCAAACCCAGCCAGCACAAGCGCCATACCGGGCAAAAAAGAATTGCGGAAAATTTCGCCGACCTTTTGCATGGTCAATGCGCCAGGCATAATCGTCGTAGACAGAGGAAAGATTGGCCAGATATAGGCGAACAGAATGATGAGCACGAGCGCCAAGATATAGTACGGGATGGGGTAAAGCGTGACGCCGATGACTTCCAACACCGTCGCGATTCGTTTGTTGTGAAAGAAACCGGCGAAGAGTCCGATCAAATTTCCGGTCGTCCATGCCAGGATCGTCGTCATGGTGAGCAAGCCCAGTGTCCAAGGCAGCGCGGTTGCAATATACTCGGACACGGGTCTGGGATAGCCCGCGAGTGATGGACCAAAGTCGCCGGAGATAAACACGCGCTTGATAAAGCCCAGGTATTGCGATGGAAGACTGCCCGTGAGACCGTACAACTCTCTCAGTGACGCGCGAAGTGATTCGACATCCTCCGCGCTCAAGGTCTGCCCGGCTTGATACTGCATCCGCCCGATGTAACCTTCGATGGGATCGCCCGGCATAAAGCGCGGCAAGAAAAAAATGATCGTGATGCCGGTAAAGAGGACGACCAGATAAACCCCCACTCGCCCGGCGATGTACTTGATTAGACCCATGGCACTTTCCACCTGTTGACAGACCTTCCAGGTTTCTGCAAACCTGGAAGGTCTCAGTTACGTTCAACGTTACCGTTTCCCAGTCGGCTTGATGTTGACGATCATTTCCCGGGCAGAACTCCACCAGGAATAAGGAACCGAGTAAAAGTTGTCTTGTTTCGGAAAACCGGTCCAGTAATACTCGTTGGTCGGGATCGTCGTCGGAATGTTCATGATGCCGATCCACGCCATGTCCTTGACGAACTCTTTGAGGAGCTCCTGCCCAATTTCGCGAAAGCGCGCCGAATCGGTCGGCAAGGTTTGTGCTTCAGCCGCTAAAGCGTGCGCCTTGGTATTGTTCCAGCGAAATGGATTGCCGGTGATGGGAGTCGTGTCGTTGGCTGGTTTGAGATATTGCGCGCTGATCGTGCGCCACGCATTCACGTAATTGGCGGTGAAGGTGCAACTCGTCCACATCAATTCAGTTTGGAGTTGGCTGTTGTTGTTCTGAACGGATGTGTGCTCGGCTTGATCCACTTGGCGCGCGTTCACCTGGATGCCAAACTTTTTCCAGGAATCCGCCATCGAGAAACCGATGCGCTGCATGACCTTGTTCCAGTCGCCGGGGATGACGAACTCCAATTGCCACACACTGCCGTCGGGCTGCAACCATGCGCCGGCGCTGTTCTTTTTGAAGCCGACCGAGGTCAACAGCTTTTCGGCTTCTGCCACATCATACTTCCACCAGCCGACGCCAAACGCTTCGGAGAGTGCTTTGTCGCCTTGAGGCAAGGCAGACGCAGGCTGTCCCATCTTCTGAAGCCGGGCGGCAAGCTCCGGTGAAAAGTTTGCGTTGAACGGTTTGTAGCCATCGGAGAGCGCAAAATCTTTGAGCCAGGGCAACAGCGGCTCAAAGTAGAGTGGTCGCAGAATTTCCGTGTCCGCCATCGGAAGCGGAGATGCTTTGAATTCGCCGCTCATCGAGTTGACGCCAACGCTCTGCAGATCGAGCGAGAGCGCCAATGCCCAACGCACTTCCGGTTTATCGAGCGGCGATTTGTGCTGATTGATGAGCACGCCGTACGGACAGGCGTCGTTCATGTTGTGATACGGCATGGTCTTCGAAAAGGTGGTGACTGCCGGATTTTTTGCCTGCGCGGCTTTGATACTATCCGGACTCATGAATGTGTCAACATCGTACTGATTCTGAATGAACGCCAACAAGCGCGTTTCTTCGGGACCGAAATCTTTGTAGAGGACGTACTTGGGCTTGGGTTCGCCCATCCAGCCCCAGGCGGAACGCTTCCAATCCTCGCGGCGTTGCCACAATGCCCAGTAACCGTTCGGATCGAACTGCTTGAGTGTGTAGGGACCGAGCGTGACCGGATTGGTGTTGCGGAACGTGATCACGTCGGCTTGCTTTTCGTAAACGTGCTTGGGGAGAATCGTCAAGTTCGCGCCCCAGGTGTACGTTCCAAAGACGGTGATGAAATCGTACTTGGGCCCTGTCGTCTCGACTTCGAACGTATAGTTGTCGATCTTTTTCGCGCTCTTGACGTAGTTCGAAATCGTCCGCGCGCCGCCGAGGGTGATCTTGTCTTTGTTCTTCAAGATCGTTTCCAGCGTATAGACGACGTCATCCGCCGTGAACTCGACGCCATCACTCCAGTAGATGCCTTGTTTCAGCTTGACGCGGAATTGGGTGTACTCTTTGTTGAGGACTTCGGGAAAATCCGCGGCGAGTTCATTGTACGACTTGCCGGTGCCCGTGTCCATTTCCCAGAGATAACCCCAGGCGAGTTCGCGAAAGCCGCGCCATTGGGCGTACGCCATGAGGGGATTGTGTTGGTCGGGATTGGCAGTCTGCCGATCGAACGTTTGAAAGATCAATGTCTCGCTGCGCGGCGTGCCGACATCCGTCATTGCTCCGGCAGCAGGACTCGCCGGCGCTTGAGTCGCCGCGACCGGCGCTTTGGTTGGCTCAACTGCCGGCGCTGCCTGACATCCGGCGACGATCAATCCGAAAACCAGGAACGCAAGCAGCAAAGCCGATGTACGAAAGATGCTACGCATTTTCTCTTCTCCTTTTCTCTTCCTCGAAAATCAGATAGACCGATAGCATCGCTTGAAAAACAAGTGTGTTCTCTTGAGTGGACCTCCTTCCTGGGTTTGTCATTTCTCGCTCCGCTCGAAATGACAAAAGATGGGCTATGGATTCTTCTCGATTCTGATCGCCATGAATTTCTTGCGCGGCAACTCGACACGCACTTCGCCGCTCGCCGCTTCCGCGAATCGATCAATCGTCATGTTCCATGTGTCGATAAGGTCGATCCGGTAACGGCCCGGCGGCAAAGTAAAATATCGAAAGCGCGGTTGATGCATTCCAAAGTAAAAGAGATAGTAATCTGTTCCAACATGCGACGCGACTTGATTGTTCGATGGACCGCCCGGCACAATCCACTCGCTCGCATTGCTCCTGCCGACGGCGCGGCGCGGCGCGGGAGAGAGTCCGGGCGCGGGAACGGCTTCAATGATTTCTCTCAGGAACGCAATACGCTTGACGCTTTCGCCGCACAGCATTCCACCCTTGGACCACCACAAAATTTCCGCATCATTAACGTACGTCTCGCCGTGTCCCACATAACCGCCCGCCGCAAAGCCGAGCCAGAATCGCTGCACCATCTCTTCGGCGGAGAGATCGCCCCAGGTCAGATGAATGTCGCCTTCGTACCCGCACTCGTCCACGACAACCGGTTTGCCGTACTGCTGCAACCAAGTTGAAACTTGCAGCAAGTCGTGATGCTGAATGCTGCAATGCGTGACCCAGGGTTTGCCGTGATCGTAAAAGCCGCGGCAGTTGTGAATCGAGCGCAAGTGATCGTACGGATCAGAATCTTGAATGAGTTGGAAATAGTGATCCCAATTGGCGAGCGTGAGATGAAACATAAGGTCGTACTCGTTCGCAAACGACCACCAGAGATTTCGAAACGCGGAAATCCGCGCGGCGAGATATTTCAAGTAGCGCTCGTTCACCTCGGCAGGCATTTTGTCAAAGCCCCACGCGCCGACATCGTACGGATGGAACAAGATCAGATCGGCTTCGATGCCCAGTTCGCGCAAACCGAGGATGCGTTTTTCGAGACGGCGAAAATATTCCGGATTGAAACGCGTGAAATCCCAAAAGTCCTTGGGCGCAGGCGCGCTCAAATTTCTGAGATTCGCCGGATCCCACGGCTGTTTGACTTGTCCCTCGAACGGATAGCACGGTGGTTCGTTGAAGTTGAATGAATAACGCTTGGGGAAGACGCACATCCGCATTTTGTTGAAGGGCGCGGTTTTCAAGGTGGCGAGCGTCTGTTCTTCCAACTCGTCACCCTGAAGATTCCATACGTAGCAGGTCGTACCGACCGGATGATACGGCGCGCCATCTGCATAAGCAAAGTGCGACTGATCGATCACACGTACAGGTCCGTGATTATTTTCTGCCGGCGGCGTGCATTCGAAATTTCCACGTTGGTTGTCGAGCGCACCGAGGTTGCTGTGCGTCACAAAACGCCACGTTCCTTCCATGTCCGGCATGAAACGGATTTTGTACACATCGCCGCCATCGTAAAAGCCGGCGACGCGCACGGTGCGATGATTGTGCGTGAACTCCGCTTCGAGTGTCACGTCCAAAAATGGATTGCCGGATGTTTGCGCTTTCAAATCGAGTTCAAAGTAATTCCATTTTTCGATTTGCTTGGTCATGGTGTCCTTTTCTCAAATGTACCAAGGTGACTTTGGCATCTTTGGCATGTTTGGCTATTTTGAATGATGGTAAACGTCCCATCCCAGGTACGTCTCGAATGCTTCCGCCAATATGCCGGCGGTGTGGGATGCCGTCATCGCAACGTGATGTTCGTATCCGTTCTTGCACACGTACTGCAATAATTTTTGCAAGCCATTGACCTTGACCACCGCGCGACTGCCGAACGTGTTCAAGGGATCATCGGTGAATTCGCCATCGCCCGCATACGCTTTGATGACGCCGTGCTTGTCATCCGTCGTAATCCGCGCATAACTCATCGGACCGGGCGGGACTGCGCCGTCGAGTGCGCCGTACGTGTTTTCGACGCCGACGCTCGTGCCAATGATGGGCGCATTCGACATTTTTACGTCGGGATAAAAACTCTTTGCCCAGTTGCCGCAGTGGAACAGCACGCACTTGTCGGGATCGTCCGCGTAATTGTTGTTCCAATCCACCAGCCCCGCCGGTTTGCCCGACGCGAGTTGCAGCGCGTACATCGAAGCGACGCCGGTCACATCCACTTCGCACGCGCTCGGCAGCAACTGATCGCTCATGAAACTCATCAGCGTGCAAACGTTGACACCGTAATTCTTTTGCAGCGAAGTCCAGCATTGAATCGCGCTCGCCTGCAAGTCATTCGCCTGCATCCAATCGTCAATCACCACGCCAAGCTTCGCTTGCTTGACAATTGCCGGCGGCGGTACTCCATCTGTCGGGACGTATGCGCGAATCGTTTGCAATTTATCTTTGACCTTGGCATCGTCATCGCCGAGCCGCGTGGCTTTGCCGAAAATTTCTGATAGGTCAATCGTCGAAACGCTAATGCCGGAGGCTTGCAAGAGTTTTTCAGAAAAGCGTGTGGTGTTGAAGGCGTTGGGGCGCGCGCCAATTGCGCCGAGCCGCGCATTGCGGAGTTGGTTCACCGTGCGGCACACGCCGACGAATTTGCGTACGTCGTCTTTGAAACTCGCATCGCTCGGATGAACGGTGTGCAGCGTGGTCAGCGAATATTTGAAATTGTATTGATACAAATTATTGCAGACGGAAAGTTTGCCGCAAAAGGCATCGCGGCGGCGTTCGACATTCAAACGATCGAGGTCGTCGGGGTACGCTTGCACCAGAATCGGTACGTCGAGTCCCGACAATTTGATCGCGTCCGCTACGCCTTTTTCATCGCCAAAGTTGGGGAGAATGACGAGAATGCCGTCAATTTCGTCGCGATGTTGTTTGAAGAGGTCGGCGCATTTTTTCGCGTCGGTGTACGTTTCGACCGCGCCAAGTTTCGTATCTGTTTCGCCAAGGAGGATCGGATGGATGTCGAGTTCATCCAACACGGCGAGAACATCGCGGCGTCCTTCGCCGATCAGTACATCCGGAAAAAAATCTCGGTTGCCGATGATGACACCCAAGGTTGTTTTGTTCATGGGCTTTCCTCCAGTCACAGGTCGCAGGTCGCAAGTCACAGGTCACACGCATCACGCATCACGTTTTACTTGTTTACTTGTTTACCTGTTTACTTGTTCACATTTCACTCATCACGATTGCACCAATTTTTCCGCGGTAAAGTGATCCGTGATCAACACATTGATCCAACGTCCTTCTAGCGCACCGCGAATCGCGGTGAGCTTGCGTCGTCCCCCGGCGATGCCCACCGAGCGTTTCGCGCGTTGGAGTTGCTGGAGCCGCATCCCGATGACGCGTTTATCCAGTGCCGTGTTGACCGGCTTGCCATGCGCGTCAAAAAAGCGCAAGCAAATATCGCCGACCGCGCCATGCGCCTGCAACGTCTCCAGTTCTTCTTTTGAAAAAACGTTTCCGCTGCTCGCAAGAAGTTTCGACGGTTCGAGCGCGCCAATGCCGACCAACGCCATGCTCACGTGATCGAACAACTCGGTTGTCTCGCAGACAAATTTATCGTCGGCTAGTACTCCATGCGCGCTCGCCGACCCGACCACGCCGGGCGCGGGTAGAAACTTGGCTTCACCGTGGAATAACGCGGTCAATCGGGAGGTCATGTGATTCGCATGGACTTCGGCGGTGGGATTGCCGACGCCGCCCAAGATCTGAACAATCTTGACGCCGGAGAGACGCGACAGTGGGTACATCGAATCAACCATCGCCAGCAAGGTCGCGCTCCACGATGAAATGCCGACGACCTCGCCGCGCTTGACCGTGGTCTCGACGTAGAATGCCGCCGCCGCGCCAATATTCCTGAGCAATTGATCGTCGTCGTCGTTTTCGCAATCGACCACGACCACATCTTTAAGGTCGTACGTTTTCCGCAGCGTCTCTTCAAGTTCTGGGTAGGTGCCTTGGGGCGGCGTAATCGCGATGCGGATGATCTTTTCTTGTTCGGCGCGTTTCAGCAACCGCGAGACAGTCGCTTGCGAGATATCGAGCATCGTCGCGATCTCGGGTTGATTCATGGCTTGCTCGTGATAGAGCCGCGCCACCTTCGTCATCAAACGTAACTCGTCAACACGTGACATATCAAATCATGCTCCTGATGCGTAATTCGTGATGCGTGAAAAATAAAACGTAAAACGTAAAACGCAAAAAGTAAATCCGCGTTTGTCCGCCCCTTCGACTTTGCTCAGGGCATGGTTTGTCCGCGTCCAATTGTTATGGCGTTTCAGGATCGAACATCGTTCGCGCGATGGCGTGCTGCCAACCGGCATACAATTCAGTACGCGCAGATTCGGCGAGGCGCGGTTCGAAGCGATCGGTGGGGCGCGTCAAGCTTTCGATTTCTTTTTCGGACGACCAGAAACCGATGGCGAGTCCTGCCAAGTACGCCGCGCCCAATGCCGACACGTCGCCCGATAAATTCCGGATCACCGGGCGACCGATGATGTCCGCCTGGAATTGCATCAAGAGATCGTTACGCGTCGCGCCGCCATCGGCGAGCAACACTTGCAAGCGCGAGCCGGACTCAGCATGCATCAGATCGAAAACATCGCGCACCTGATACGCAATCGCTTCGATCACGGCACGCGCCAAGTGTGCGGCGGTCGTTCCGCGCGTGAGTCCGGTGACCAGTCCGCGCGCCGCAGGATTCCAGTACGGCGCACCCAAGCCAACAAAAGCTGGGACGATGTAAACGCCAGCCGCGTCCGGCACACTGCGCGCGAGTTTCTCAATTTCGTCCACGGAATTTTCCGCACCCAGGATTTGCGATAACCATTGCACCGCAGAACCGGTCACCGAAATATTTCCTTCGAGTGCGTACGTAGCTTGGTCGCGCTGCCAGGCAATCGTCGTCGAGAGTCCGCGCGTCGAATGAATCGGCGCTGGGCTGGGCATCATTAACGATGAACCGGTGCCATAGGTCGCCTTGACCGTTCCTGGGTTGAAACTGGCGTGACCGAACAGCGCAGCATGTGAATCGCCGATCAAGCTCGCGATGGGCAATCCACCCGGCAATGCTCCATTCGCCACGGTCTCACCAAAAATTGCGCTGGATGGTTTGACCTGGGGCAATGCTTGAATCGGAATTCCGAAAATTTCTAATAGTTCTGTGTCCCATTCCAAACGATGAATGTTAAAGAGTTGAGTGCGCGAGGCATTCGTGGCGTCGCACGCGTGAACGCGTCCGCCGGTTAAATTCCACAGAACCCAGGAATCCACTGTGCCCAAACACAGTTCGCCACGTTCCGCGCGGCGGGGACCATCGTCGGCGTGATCCAGCAACCAACGCGCCTTGCTCGCCGAAAAAAGTGGATCGATCGTCAAGCCGGTGCGTTTATGCACCAATGACTCAAGCCCCCGTGAACGCAGTTCGTCGCAAAATGGCGAGGTGCGCCGGCATTGCCACACGATGCAAGGTCCGAGTGGTTTGCCGGTCGCGCGTTCCCACAACAGGACCGACTCGCGCTGATTCGTGATCGCGACAGCGGCAATGTCCGGTTCGTTCGCTTGATGCAGACATTCGTTGATAGCTTGGTACACACTGCTGGCGAGTTCACGCGGACTCTGCTCGACCCACGCCGGCTGCGGATACTCGACTGAAACCGGGCAGGATGATTGCACGACGATTGCGCCAGCCGCATCGACGAGGATAACTTTGGTGTTGGTTGTGCCTTGATCGATCGTGAGAATCATTTTCGCACTCATGCTGTTTGTCGCGCCTCAATCAATTCCAATGCGGCATCGCGAATCGCAATCGGTGTGAGACCGAAATGGTCCAAGAGCCAAGGCGCGGAGCCGGTCGGAGCAAAGACACCTGGGATACCCAAGATGCGCATCGGCACTGGATGCGTGGTGACGACGACTTCGGCGACTGCGCTGCCCAAACCGCCATAGATCGTGTGCTCTTCGAGGGTGACGATTCCATTTGTCTGTGTCGCCGCTTCGACGATGGCATCGCGATCAATCGGACGGACTGTCGCCATATTGAGCACACGCGCATGCACACCGCGTTCGGTTAAGAGCGCGGCGGCTTCGAGCGCGCGCACGACCACGGTCCCGTTCGCAATCAAGGTGATGTCGTTGCCCTCGCGCAAACACGCGGCGCGCCCGATTTCGAATTGGTAATCGGCAGGATGAATGATCGGCACCGGCATGCGGCTGATCCGCAGAAACATCGGTCCCTTGAAACGCGCCGCCGCATAAATCGCTTGCTCGGTTTCGATGGGATCCGCCGGCACAACGACCGTCATGTTGGCGATCGCGCGCGTCCATGCCAGGTCTTCGATGGAATGATGCGTCGGTCCCAATTCTCCGTAGGCGAGTCCACTGCTCATACCGCACAACTTGACGTTCGCATTCGAGTACGCCAGGTCAACCTTGATCTGTTCGAGTGCGCGTCCGGTCAAAAAACATGACGCCGCACAGACGAATGGGAGCTTGCCCCCATTCGCAAGTCCCGCCGCGATGCCGACCATATTTTGTTCGGCGATGCCCACATTGACGAGCCGACCTGGGAACTCTTTGCCAAAGTTTGCCACTTTGCTCGAGCCGATGGAATCGTTGACGACGGTGACGATCCGGCAATCGGTGCGCGCGAGATTCACGAGCGCATTGGCGAACGCATCGCGACAATCAAAGAGTTGAGCCATGACCGTTTTCTCCTAGCTCGTCAAGTGCGACAGTGAGTTCATCCTTGGAAGGCACACGATGATGCCATTCGGCGCGGTCGCGCATGAACGAGACGCCTTGACCTTTGTGCGTGTGCGCGATCACGCAACTGGGCTTACCAGGTTCGAAGGGGACGTTGCGAAATGTGTTCAAGAGCAACGCATGATCGTGACCATCCACTTCTTGCACGGACCAACCGAACGCGCGCCACTTGTCGCCCAAGGGTTCGAGATGCATCGTGCGTTCCGTCGCATCACCTTGTTGCAGGCGATTGCGGTCTATGATCAAAACGAGATTGTCCAGCTTGTAGTGAGCCGCCGCCATCGCCGCTTCCCAATTGCTGCCCTCTTGCAATTCGCCGTCGCCGGTAAGCACAAAGGTGCGCCAAACGGCATCGTCGAGTTTTGCCGCGAGCGCCGCGCCGATGGCGACCGGCAAGCCATGCCCCAATGCGCCAGTATTGGTCTCGACGCCAGGTACTTTGTTGCGATTCGGGTGTCCATTGAGTCGGGAGAGGGGTTGCATAAATGTGTCGAGTTCGTTGAGTGGGATGAAACCGGCTTCTGCCAAGGTGGTGTAGAGCACTCCGGCGCAATGTCCTTTGCTGAGAATAAAACGATCGCGGTCGGGCTTGGCGGGTGCTTTCGGATCAATGTTCAGAATAGAAAAATAAAGCGTGGTGAGAATGTCTGCTGCCGAGAGATCGCCGCCGGTATGACCCAAGCCCGCACGGTTGAGCATAATCAAATTGCGGTGGCGGATCGCATTGGCGCGGACGCCGAGTTCACGCGGATCATTTACCATGTTGCAACCTTTTCTGCCGGATAATTCTGCCAAGCGTACAATTTGCGTTTAGATGTGGAGTTATGAGAGCGCGGGGAGAGTATTGAATATATATTCAATGTAGTATTTATATTCTGATTATATTGGATTTTCTTCCCGGTGTCAAGTACGAATTTGGGGAGGGCGTGCCACGGAATTGTCGGTGAGTCGGATTGCGAAGGCAAGACGATACGGAAAAGCACTACCAAATCGTTCGCGGCGGCGGCGCAATTGCTGCTTTACCGCGAACCCGCAGGCGCGTACGAAATGCAAAGCCGGCATCGCGCTCAACATTAGAAATTGGAAGGAACAATCGCCTTTATCAAGTAATCACAAGAGAACACACGGTTTCCACATTACATTGACCGTACGATTGGTGATTGGAATGGGAAACCACACTTCCAACGTGGATGCGCTTCCTGTCATGTTGAGTTAAGAAATAACAATCCACGCCTGAAAACGACGTGGATTGCTTTTTCTAAAAAATGAGTTTACGCCCAGTGGCACACAACCCGGTGATCGCCACCTGATTCGCCGACTTGTTTCGCTCACGTTTCTTCCTTCGCCTTGAATCTCTTGTTTTCCCCAACCAAGTGGCTCAATAAACCCAGATCCAAGTCCCGGACTGATTTGACCACCCAATCCGCTTCGGGCAATAATGCTCTTGAGCCAATACCTACGGTGGTCATGCCGGCAGCAAGCGCCGCTTGAATGCCCGCTTGGGCATCTTCGAGGACGAGACACTCTGAACAAGCCACATTCAACTTATGAGCGCACAGCTCGAAAACATCTGGCGCGGGTTTGCTGTGTACGACTTGGCTTCCATCAGCCACCGCATCGAACAAATCCGTGATTTCAAGCTTCTGCATCACAAGGGCAGTATTTTTGCTTGCTGATCCAATTGCCGTTTTGATTCCGTGATCGTGCAACTCACGCAATAATTTCCTTGTGCCTTCAAACAAATCCGCCGGAGTAATCTGCTGGATCATCTCCACGTAATAGCGATTCTTCTGATCCGCTAATTCGTCCAGTCGTGCCCCGTCTTTGATTTCAGGAAAGAGCATTCGGACGCAATCTTTCCGGGATACGCCCTTGAAGCGCTCGTTGAACGTTTCATCGAAATGGACATGGTATCGGTCGGCTAGTTTTTTCCAACACAAATAATGAAATCGGGATGTGTCCGTAATCACTCCATCGAGATCAAATATGACCGCGCGTAACCCCACCTTCTTCTCCTTGGCTCACCATCATTTGAACTTGAACCGGCAAGCACCCAATGGGTGTATGCTCCCCAGCCAATGTCTTTACGGCGTAGGTCTGGCAAAGCGCATTGTCAAATCCGTAGATCAATCTGGGCACTGGGATAAATTGTCGCGCGGCATAAGGGTTACCGAATAACACCACCGCCGAAAGCTTGTGAGAAATTGCCTCCATGAAAGCCAGTTGTCTGTTCGTGAGATCGGATGATCCCATGTACGACAGTGATTTGTTGAACGTAACCATGATGATGCTGTCGTACTGGATGGTCACATTCAGCACATGCTCCATTTCAACCTTGCTCGGAAATTCATCAAGCTTTACAAAGTCCGAATCGGCAAATTTTGCTTTCAGTAATTTGACCACCACATCCAAGCCATTCATTTCATAATACAGTTTTCCGGATTCGGGATGGATGAAAGGATTGCCCTGCTCAATAATAAACAGATGTTTTTTGTTTACATCAATTGCTGCACTGTCAACCTGATTCAGCGTCACGGTAATCGCGCGTTTTGCCATTTCCGCCGCCAAATCTTTTTCTTTCTGCGTAATCATCGTCTGGGTTGGCTTTTTCAAAGTGCGATTCTGCGCGGCAATGACTCGGGTTACTGCCGCGTCAATTTGCTGTTCAGAAATACACCCATCCCGGTATGCCTTGAGCATATATTCATAAGCGGTCTGTGCCCCAATCCGGTAATTCGTCATCACCATGTCGTTCCCGGCAGCCAGGGCTAACCGATGACATTCCTCCATTCCGTATAGATTGGTTAGCCCAACCATTGAAAACGAATCCGTCATGATCAATCCCTTAAAGCCGATTTGCCGCAGCAAGCCAACCAATTTCGGGGACAGCGATGCCGGATAGTGTTTGTCAATTTTGGGCACCATGATATGACCGACCATCACCCCAGAGAGGTCGGCTTCCTGCATCGCCCGGATATAGGGATAGAGTTCTCTTTCGATGAGACTCTTCGCGTCTCCTTTTAGATTAACCATCCCAAGATGGGAATCTACATGCGACTCACCAAATCCTGGGTAATGTTTAGCCGTGACCACCATGCCGTGCTCCTGATAACCTTTGACCGCGGCGGTTGCCATGCGCGCAACAAGTTCTTTGTTGTTGCCAAAAGTCCGGGGACCCAGACACGAAGAACGCGGATTCATCGCGATGTCCATGAGTGGACCAAACACCGTATTGTACCCAGCAGACCTGGCTTCAATCGCCGTAATTCTCGCAAACTCATAAGCCATCTCTTCGGAGCCGGTGCTGGCAATCGCCAAAGGTGGAGGAAGCTGGATTTCTCCGCGAGAATATCCAAATTCCATGTCTTCACAAATCAAAAGTGGGTAATCGGCGATTTCATTGTATTCCCTGACTTCATCCCGTTCGTCGCCTTCCAGATCGGAATCAAATCGGCGGAACCTTCCCGCACCATGAATTCCACCAAGAGCTTTGTTCTTGATCAGTGCATGGATATACGCCTTGTCTTTTTTGTTGATGGGTGGTCTAGCCAAAAGCATCTGACCAATTTTTTGCTCGATGGACAATTCGCTCAGCACGAGTGACTTCATCAATAGATCTCCTCAATCCCATTGACTGTTTTTGAATGCAAAGTAGTTGATGCGTGATTAACCCTTGACGGCGCCGGCTGTCAAGCCAGAAACCATATACCGTTGGAGCGCCGTAAAGAAAACGACCACGGGCACTGAAATCAAGACACCTGCCGCCATGGTCAAACCCCACAGCACATCCAGGTCGGTGCGATAATCCTGAATGCCCAATGCCAGTGTGCGTGTGGCGGGGTTGGTGAGGATGGACGAGAAGAGCACCTCGTTCCACCCCAAATTGAAAGCCAGAATCGCAACCGTCGTAATGCCGGGTAATGCCAACGGCAAAATAATTCGCCACAATGCCTGGATCCGGCTTGCCCCATCCACCTCGGCGGATTCTTCGAGGTCACGCGGAATGCTATCGGTAAAGCCGCGCATCAGCCACAGCGTAAACGGCAAGACAAACGCCGTATACGTGAGAATCAAAAGCAGGATGTTGCCCCAGTATACATCTTGCCCGATGAACTTGATGCCCAGCACATCGCGAAAGAGTGGTGTGCGTTGGAGAAACGAAAAGATCAAAAAGTAGGGCAACAAGAATAATACGTGAGGGAATGCCTGTGCGACCAAGACCCCAAATCCAAACGCATCGCGACCTGGGAAACGAAAACGACTAAAGGCATAACCCGCGAGAGTGGCGCAGAACACCGACAGAAGCATCGCTGCCGCCGAAACGAGGATACTGTTTAGGAAAAACTGACCGAGCGGTGCCTGGTCCCACACTTTCACATAGTTGCCCCATTCAAGCGTGACGGGGAACCAGGTCGCCTGACGAATTTCCGATTCACTCTTGAGCGAACAAGTGACGAGCCAATAAACCGGAAACAGGACAAGCAAGAGGAAAAAGCCCAGACCCAGGTATTTGAGGACGCGGACTGCTAGACGTTCACCAAATGCAAGCACTAGCCGAATTGCAAAAACGATAAGGCCGACGCCCAGAAGTACGCCCCCAATCTTGAGCAAGTGGTCGCCCAAGATGATGCCGAGTCCAACTAATGATAGGATAGTGATGCCCAAGCCCAATAGACTCAGAAACGAATGCGCGCGTGGAGCGGATTGTACCGCCCCTTCAATCTCCTGCGGGCGCGTCCAAGCTAGGTAGATGACGACGAAGCCGAGCGCCAAGATCGTCATAATGACCGACTGCGCCGCGCCGTACGAAAAATTGAGATTGGTAAAAGATTCTCGCAAGATGTCGATTGAGAGCAGTGCGGCGGGCGGCGGCACTTGGTAATAGCCACCGCCAAGCATCACGAACGGGATCATGAAATTATTGTATGCCCAGAGTGCGGTCAGCAAGATTAGGATCGTGCCAATCCCGCGCAAGTAGGGCAAAGTGATAAAGCGAAATTTTTCCCACCGGCTCGCACCGTCCATATCCGCCGCTTCAAATAAATCGGCGGGAATCGTTTGGAGGGCGGCAAGGAACGTCAAAAAGAAAAGCGGAAAGCGCGACCAGACCGCACCGATAATGATTGCCCAAAAAGAATTCGCTCCGACCAGCCAAAACATTGGCTCTTTGATAATTCCTAGTTGGGATAAAATGTTGTTGACAATGCCATCACTCAACAACATAAAACGAAATGTGGTGAGCGAAACCACGCCGGGCAAAATAAAGGGGATGAGCATAATTCCCCGGAAAATCATCTGTCCAGGAAATTTGCTGTTGCCCACGAGCGCCGCGCCTAAGCCCAGTACGACGCTCAATATCAAGGTGATGATCACAAACGAAATCGTCACCTGCATGGAACGCATGAATTCCAAATCCATGTTCTCGAATGAGCGCGCGTAATTTTCCATCGCGACAAAGGGCACATTCCAAATGGGCAAGTTGAGCGTAGATTTGTTGTAGCTGCGAAAACTGACCAGCACACCCCAAAGCATTGGAACGAATAGAACAATCACCATCGCTATAACTGCCGGCAGAAGCATACCATAGGCAAGGCGGTGGCGATGCCACCTATGGCGCATCGCGCCTGAGAATCGCCCGCGCGAGTCATTCTTTCGATTCAGATTAGGTGTTATTGTCGTTGCCATATCACTCCATTTCCTTTGGTGATAAATCTTTGGAGGAGTACGACTCTTTTTCACTACTCGCGTAAGGGCTGGCTTGGTCGCCAACCCTTACGCATCGTGAAAGAGCAACCTACTTCACTGGCTTGGGCCACGGGTTGCTAAAGCCCGGCGGTGGCGGGTTCTTGTCAATAGATTCCTGGGCTTTTTTGTTCAGATCGTCCAAGATCTTCTGGACGGTCGTGTCGTTGTAATTCTTATCAATAACGGAGGCATAGATGGAAGGAATGATCTTGCCGAGCAACAACGCCACTTCAGAGGTCGCTGGATGGAGCGTATATGGTTTGCCGTACTTGGCGAAAGGCAACCACTTGGTAGCGCCGCCCGCTTTGACATCCGGCAGGTCGTAGGCACTGGTCACTACGGGCAGATGTCCGAGAAGTTTATAGTACAACGCTTGCATTTCCGGTTGCAACAGAAAAGCCAACCATTGTTTCGCGGCGGCGGGCTGTCTGGTCCACTTGAAGATGCCTGCCCCATTGATTGGGCTGAACATGAGTTGGCATCCCTTGTTGCCGATGGGCGGAGGGATGTAACCAACCTTGGGTTGCATCGCGGTAATCTGATCTGGCTTGCCGTACTGCACCCAAGTGTTGCTGATCCAAGTCCAGCCAAGTTTACCATCCCAAAAGCGCGCGCCCACATCCGCAATCGCCCATTCGGAATTCTTCAGCCCAAACGTCCCATCTTTCGCGACCATCTCGGCAAAGTACTGGATGGCTTCGACACTGTTCGGATGATTGAACGTTGCCTTTTTTCCATCTTCCGAAATCATGTCGCTGCAGTTTTGCCACATCATGGAAACGGCATATTGCTCGACGCCTTGACCCCGCATGCCCAAGGTCGAATCGAGTTCGGGATGCGCCTTTTTGATTTTGAGTGCGCCTTCGCGCAATTCCGCCCATGTGGTGGGACCATTGGGAAGACCGGCTTCACTCCAGAGATCTTTGCGATACGCTTGAGAACGCATCTGCGCCATGTACGGTATCGCATAGGTGTGCTTGTTGTAGGTGTTTCCGTCAAATGCACCCTCGACGAATGCAGATGTTGGCGGGAGTGTCTTGCCAAACTCATCGGTGAGATCCACTAGGTTTTGGTAGAAGGACGCGACGTCGCCGCTACCGAGCATGGTCACATCGGGACCTTCACCCGCGGCAACTGCCGTCGTGATTTTCTTGATCGCGTCGCCCCAACTGATCGTTTCAGCGACGACGGTGATGCCTGTGACTTCCTTGAATTTTTGGGCAGTGATTTTACTGAACTCTTTCTGTTCCGGTAAATCCGCGCCCATGAACCACACCGTCAATTTAACATCTCCGGCAGATGACTTGGTGGCGGGTGCAGCGGTGGGTTGTGCCGGAACTTGCGTTGCCCCGGTCGCCACCGGCTTGTCGGTCGCTTTCGCCGACGGGGGTGGCGCGGTTGGGCTTGCCGGGGCGCAAGCCACTGCAATGATGGCTAACAATCCAATTACCAGTAGAATTCGGGTGAGTTGGAACATCGTCTCCTCCTTTGAGACAAATTATGAATTCAAATTCTTTCCGTACCCATGCGGTTTCAATTTTGGTGTTTGTCTTGGATGTCACCTCCTGGCTCAACTCAATTAAAGAAAACGTTTTCCTTAGTGGGTAAAAAAAATCAAGGTTCTGTGAAACAACCTGCGCTGTTCATGACGGAGGAGGGCTGGCAGTGGATTGTCGCACAATCAATTCCACTGGAATCGTACGTTGAATGGGCAATTGAGGTTTGTCTTCTAATTGTTGCAAGAGCGCTTCAATGGCTTGGCGCCCTAATTCGGTGAGATGCTGGCGCACGGTAGTCAATGGTGGAAGGGCTACCGATGAGGCGCGAAGATCATCGAACCCAATCAATGAAATATCGTTTGGAACAACTAGACCACATTCAGAAATGGCATGGAGCGCTTCGATTGCCATTCCATCGCTGTATGTAAAAACACCGGTGGGATGAAGTGATCGCTCTAATAGTTCCTTCATCGCACGAGATGCACTCATCGCTTGAGAGGAACCATATGCCACCAGGGAATTATCAAGCGGGATGCCATGCCCTTGAAGGGCTTGGCAATACCCGGCAAATCGGTCACCACTGGTTTCGGGGTCATCCTCGCGCCCGATATAGGCAATCCGTTGATGACCCAATTTGATAAGATGTTCTACTGCATCATACGCACCTTTTACATGGTCGGAGACAACGTATGCAACATTCGCATGTTTGGGATGCTTGTTCAGGACGATGAAGGGGATTTTTTCTTTTTTCAACAAATTCACTGGACTATCCAAATCCCCGGTGCCAAGCATTAGAATTAGACAATCCACTTCATGAGAGCGGCAGACATTCATCAAGCGGTCTAACTGATTACCCACGGTGAGGTAGAGGATCAAGTTATAGCCCTGACTCTCCGCAGCGGTTGCCGCGCCGCGAATGACTTCAAAGTAGTATTCACTCGACCGATTGGAAAGCGGGGTATGTGTATACAAAACGAGCCCAATTTTTTCAGTTTTGTTACTCCGCAGACTACGCGCGGCACGACTCGGGTAATAGTTGTATTTGTGCGCAACTTGGATAATCCGCTTACGTGTCGTTTCAGACACGCTATCGTAGCCGTTAAGTGCTTTTGATACCGTCGAAACGGACAGCCCAAGATGTTTGGCAATGCCTCTAATATCAGTCGCCATAAGTCACAATGAGGAAAACGTTTTCCTAAATTATACGCTTAAAACACCGTTTTGTCAATACTGCGCGAAAAATTGATATTTGGCGACACATCGCGTGTTACTGGCGGACCGGAGAAAATTTGTGTGCGCGGTCTTTTGCTTGCGGCGCGGTGGTGGCAATTTGCGTCTTGTGCAAATCTGGGTATAATCGTCCCAGTTCCTCAGTGTTACCTCAGCACGTTTATTCATTGACCCAGGTATCCCAAACGTAATCCTCAGCAATTGCTCTTCGGGGCGACGCTCCCGTTGATGCGTGCGCCCTCCGTTCGCTCATTGTCTCTTGCATGACAACTCAATCGAAAGGAGGACGCGGCAATGCGAAACCGCCTCCGAATTTTGGTCGTCAGCGCGTGGCTGTGGGCAATTTGCTTCATCGGTTTTTTCCTCGTTCTGTTTGTCTCCCCCGTTTGGGCGGCGGACACCGGCTGGGTGTCGCCTGCGGTCGCGGTCAATACCACGTTTGCCAACGCAACGAGAGCATTCGCAGATGATACGAACTACGCCGCGCGCGCCGGCACCAATACCACGCAACGTTATCGTGGTTACGCGTTCGCGTTACCCTCCGACGCGACAATCACTGGGATTGAGGTACGCGCGGACGCGTGGCGTTCTGCCGGAACGTGCCCGGCATCACTCGACCTCTCACTCAGTTGGGATAACGACGTGACCTATACCGCGATCAAGAGCACTGGCACGCTTGGCACGAGCGATCCGCAAGGCGCGTTGATCCTGGGAAACGCGACCGACACCTGGGGACGCGCATGGACGCCAACCGAAATTTCTACGACCACACTTGTCATTAGAGTTCGAACCCAGGGGCTCGTAACCGGCTGTACGATTTCGCTCGATTGGATTCCCATTCGCGTGTACTATACTCAAGCCGGACCAACATCAACACCATCGCAGACACCAACCGCGACAAACACCGCAACCAGCACGTCCACTTCCACGCGCACTTCGACCGCAACCGCCACTCCAACCAGCGCGTCCACCGCCACGCGCACTCCAACTGCAACCGCTACTAGAACTGGAACGTCCACATCCACACGCACTCCAACCAACACGCCCACTGTAACGCGCACCGCGACCAACACGGCAACGCGCACCTCGACGCGCACCCGCACTCCAACGCGCACGCGCACGCCGACGAGTACGCCGACGCTCACACTCACGCCGACAACAACCGCGACGCCCACGGCAACCGCGACGGCGGTGAATCTCCTCATCACTCAAGTGTTGTACGACGGCACGATGAGCGACGAAGGCGACGAATTTATCGAAATCTACAATCCCACGACCGCGACCGTTGACTTGGGCGTTTATAAAATCGGCGACGAGGAAACGCGCGACGGCAGTGAAGGTATGTATCAGTTTCCAAGTAGCACGCTCTTCGCGCCGGGCAAGTTGTTCCTCATCGCCAAGAACGCGGCGCAGTTTCGCGCGCGCTTTGGCTTCGATCCCGATTTCGAACTCGCCACGACCGGCGCGTTCACCGATACGCTCGCCGTGCCGAACCTCGCCAAGTACAGCGCGTGGGCGAACGGTTCAATCGCGCTTTCGAACTCGGGTGACGAAGTGGTGTTGCTCGGACCGGGTGATCAAATCGTGGATGCCGTCGCGTGGGAGAATGGAAATTTTGCGGCGGTCGGTCTCGCGGGCGATGCCAACGCGTCCGCGCCCAAATCGTTGCAACGCTACGGCGCGCAAGACCGCAACCACATGACGTTCGATTTTCTGCGCGACGCGCCCAACCCAGGAACGCGCGTCATACCGCCTGCGCCGCCCGCGCCGATGCCTGGACGCGCGTTGTCGAATGGCATGTTCGCCTACTGGGGCGATTTGCATTCACACTCAACCGCGAGCGACGGCAGTGGTCCGCCGCAGATGGCGTTCGACACGGCACGCGCACATGGTTTGCACTTTTTCGGTCTGACCGATCACGATAGTTGGCTTACGGCGGAAGAGTGGAACGAAATGACAAATGCCGCGAATGCGGTGACGGTGGACGGCGCGTTCGTCGGGTTACGCGGTTTCGAGTACACCGGTTCCAAGGGACACGTCAACGTGTTCAATAGCGCGACCTGGGTTTCGCGCGACGATCCGAATTACGATACGCTCGAAAAATTTTTCGCGTGGCTCGGCGGACAACCGAATCTCGTCGCGCAGTTGAATCATCCCAACTGGAAATACGGCGGCGATTTCGACGACCTCGCGTACAACGCGAGCGCCGCCGATGCCATCGCGCTGCTCGAAGTCGGCAACAACGCGCACGGACAGTACTCGACGTTTGAAGCGCCCTTCATCACCGGTTTGACCAAGCGTTGGCGCGTCGCGCCCTCGAACAACTCCGATCATCACGATTTGAACTGGGGCAACGACTCGGCGCATCGCATCGGCATCGTCGCGCCGGCGCTCACGCGCGCGAACGTGCTCGACGCATTGCGCGCGCGCCGCGTGTTCGCGACCGAGGACGCGAACCTCGCGCTCACACTGCAAAGCAATGGCGCGTGGATGGGTTCAACGATCCGCGCGATCCCGATCCTTTCGTTTACGATCACCGTCAGCGATCCCGATGCCGAGCCGACGCGACTGGATTTGTACGACAACGGTCGTCTCATTCAAACGCACGCATTGGGCACGGCGGCGACATGGACTGTTTTGGTTGACGGCGGGTCGTCGCATTATTATTTCGTTCGTGCGACTCAAGCGGACGGCAACACCGCGTACACCGCGCCGATTTGGACGGACGACACACCAATTCCAACGCCGACCGCGTCCGCGTCGCCCGCGCCAAAGAAGAGCGACCTGGGTCGCCTCTCGATTGCCGAGACGCACGCGGTCGCGCCGGAGATGAACGTCGAGTTGCAAGGATGCGTCACCGTTCCGCCGGGAGTTTTTTCGGCGCGCTACATTTACATCCAGGATGATACGGGTGGTGTGCGAATCTATCTGCCGTCGCGCGTCGGCGAATTTCCCGCGCTCGCCTTGCATGACGCGGTGGGCGTGCGCGGCACGACAGCCGGCATCACGACGGAACGCTCGGTCGAAATCGGCGACCCGCGCGCGATTCAAGCAATTGGCACGTGCCCGCCGGTCAAACCGATGCAGTACCTCACCGGCGAAATTACGAAAGCGGTCGAGGGGTCGCTCGTGATCGTACGCGGAGGCGTCGTCAGCGCGCAAGCGTTGGAGAGCGTGCTCGACGATGGCAGTGGCGAGGTATTGATTTACATTGACACGACGACACCAATGCGTTTCCCGCGTTTGCCGCGTGGACAGGTCGTGCGCGTGATCGGCGTGGTCAGTCGCGCGCATCGAATGCCCGCGATCGTTCCGCGTTTTGCGAGCGATCTCGATCTGGGTCCCACGCCGACGCCCACGCGCACGCGGGTCGCGACGCAACGCCCCACCGCAACGCGCGCTACCTCAGCGAACCCTGCGACCCCGCGACCCACTACGACGCCGCGTGATACTGCCACGCGCACACCCACGCCGCGCCGGGTGAGCGGCGCGCTGAACGATTCCGTCGAGCCGCCCGACACGCTCGATGCGCGCGCCGCGGCGGTGGTCGGTGGTTCTGCGACTGCCGTCGCGAGTTTCGCCTTTTTCGCGATAGGCGCGTGGTTGTTGGTTCGGCGAGTGCGCGAATAAAAACACAAGCCCGCGCGTCGTTCACCAGAAACCAGGTTTCTCCAAGAAACCTGGTTTCTGGATTGCTCAAAAACAAACCCGTCAGGTCGCTGGTGCGAAAACCTGACGGGTTTTGCTTTGAGGCGCCGAGCGGATTTGGACCGCTGATCAGGGTTTTGCAGACCCTTGCCTTGCCACTTGGCCACGGCGCCGAACACTGGGCAGAGTATATCTGATTTAATTTCGAGTGTCAAATCGAATCGCGCGAAAGGGCGCATTGCAAGTAGGGGCGAAGCAATTGCAATACTTTGATTCTTGACCACACCTTCGCCAAAATCATAAATTGATCCGCGAATCACGCGAATCACGCGAATAAAAAACAATATTAGCGAAGATTCGCGAGATTCGCGGATGAAGGAATAAATTGGTGAAGGTATTGTCTTGAACAAGCTGGTTTCCATTTGAAAAGCGATCTGCCCAAGAGCGTTTTATGCAAATGCTTTGCCCCTACTCCGCGCCGAAACAATTTACAGTGAATTTACAACCGGCGCGACATAACCTTTGACTTGCTCCCGCGTCCATCTTATAATGCAAACGCAAACCAGATTGGAGATGAACCAATGACCACCCTACTGTTGGTAGACGACGAAAAAAATATCATCGAACTCGAACGCTTGTACCTGGAAAAAGAAGGGTACGCCATCGAGACCGCGCACGATGGCAAGGTCGCACTCGACAAATTTCGCGCGATCAAACCCGCCCTCATCGTTCTCGATTTGATGTTGCCAGGCATGGATGGCTGGGAAGTCTGCCGGCGCATTCGTCAAGAGAGTGACGTGCCGATCATCATGCTCACCGCGCGCGATCAAGACGTGGACAAGATCGTCGGCTTGGAACTGGGTGCGGACGATTATTTGACCAAGCCGTTCAACCCGCGCGAACTCGTCGCGCGCGTCAAGGCGATCCTCCGCCGCTACGCGCCGACGCCGAAAACGCAACGCCTGACGGTTGGCGATGTAACCTTGGATATGGATCGCCGCGAAGTGACGGTCGGCAAAAAGCCGGTCGTCCTCCGCACGAAAGAATTCGATTTGCTCGCGGTCTTGATGCAAAATCCCGGCATCGTCCTCACGCGCGAACGCCTGCTCGAAATCGCGTGGGGCTATGATTTCGCCGGCGAAACGCGCACCGTGGATGTTCACGTCGCGCACCTCCGCAAAAAGCTCGCTACCGCGAAAACCCAGATCGAAACGTTCAGCGGGGTTGGCTACAAACTAGTCGGATAGGAATTTTCGATTTTCGATTTCTGATTTTTGATTTTGCAATCGGCGCAATCGAAAATCAGAAATCAGAAATCAGAAATGTCATGTCGTTACGCACGCGTCTGATTCTCACGCACCTTTTTATCATCCTCTTCACGCTCGCGATTCTCGGCGTGAGTCTCGCGATTATTTTGCGCGACTATCAACGCCAGGTGCAACTCTCGCGGCTCGGCGACGCGGTCGTGCCGCTCGCGTTTCAGGCGCGGGCGATGGCGCAAAACGATGTTGCGCCGCGCGACATTCTGACGCGCCTCCAGCCGCAAGCCGGCGATGTCGGCGATGTGATCCTCGTCACCGACAAGGGCTTGGTGCTCGCCGACGCCAATTATAACCTGACGAATCGCACCATCGCGTTGACGCCGCTCGAACGCGCCCAAGCCGCGAAAGGATTTTTCTGGGGCGCGACCCAAGCGCGCGCGCTCAATCGCCAACTTCTCTACGCCGCGGTCGCCATCGGACAACTGCGCGGGCAGAATGTTTACATCGCGCTCGCCGCGCCGGATCGCGGATTCTTCAATGTGCTCGACGAAATCGGCGCGAGTCTTTTGATCGCCGGGATCATCACGCTCATCGTGTCGTTGCTCGCCGCGCTGCTCCTCGCGCGTTCGATTGCGCGTCCAATCTCGCGTCTCACGCACGCGACCGAAGCGATTGCGCGCGGGCAGTACGAACACCGCGTGCCGATCAAGGGGGGCGACGAAATTGGACGCTTGGCGACGAGTTTCAATTCGATGGCGGCGCAAGTGCAAAGTGCGCGGCAGATGGAAAAGGATTTTGTCGCGAACGTCTCACACGAATTGAAAACGCCGCTCACTTCGATCCAAGGATTCGCGCAGGCGATTCTCGACGGCGCGGTGCAAGACATCGTCGGCGCGCAACGCGCGGCGCAAACGATTTACGATGAGACCGGGCGGATGGCGCGCATTGTCGGCGAATTGCTCACGCTCGCGCGGCTCGAATCGGGACAGATGACCTTGGCGCGCGAAACGATCAATCTTGCCGAGGCGCTGCCGAACTGGGTCGCGCGATTGCGTCCGCGCGCGAACAGCGCGAACGTGACCGTCGTGACCGTCGTGGACGCGTTGCCGCCGATCACCTTCGACCCAGGTCGTTTGGAGCAAGTCGTCACGAATCTGGTGGACAACGCGATCAAGTACAATCGCCCGGGCGGTTCAGTGACCGTAAGCGCGCGCGTCGAAATCGAGCCGACGGTTGTGGGTAGCAGTGTGTTCCGTCGCCGCGCGACGCCGCCGCCGCAAAAACGCTGGGTCACACTCGTGGTCGCGGACACCGGCTTTGGCATTCCCGCCGAAGACCTGCCGCGCTTGTTCGAGCGTTTTTATCGCGGCGACAAGGCGCGCGTGGCGGGCGGCACCGGGCTGGGTCTATCCATCGCGAAAGAAATCATCGTGGCGCACGGCGGCAAGATCGCAGTCGAAAGCCAGGTCGGGCAAGGCACGACCTTCACGGCGCATTTGCCGGTAGCGTAGAATTTTACAGTCATTTTACCGCGTCCTCATTGTGGTCTCATCCGCGCACGCGAAAATGCAAGCGAACATTCAACAAGCGAACATTCAACTGGAGGTAGTCAACATGTTGAAACCAATCTCTCGCTTTATCGCATTCGGCGCGCTGGCGCTGACCCTTTTCGCCGCAACCGCGTGCAGCGCCATTCCATCTCTGCCGTTGCAACCCGCCGCGCCGGCAATCGCTTCGCCCGGACCGACCGCCGCGCCCGTCGCGACGCCGGAGGCGCAGGCGCAAGCGCAACCGAAAAATCGCGACGCACAAAATTTGAATGGAGTCGAAGCCATCGTGAAACGCTTGGGCATGACTGCCGGCGTTGTGCGCGGCAGCAACGATGCCGGTCTCGCGCTCAGGACTCTAAATGGCAATGAGAAAATTCGCGTGGACACGAGCACGATCATCGTCGTGCGCGGCAAGACCAATGCCAAGGTCACGGATATTCAAACCGGCGACCGCGTGCTCGTGAACACGCGAAGTAAAAAAGACCTCGCCGATTTCGTGCTTGTCCTGCCCGCGACGTACTCGCCGGACAATCTCGAGTTCGGCGCGGTGCAATCGTCCATAAGCGGCTCGGTCACGGTACGCACGCGCAAAGATTCGCAAACCGTCGCGGCGAACGCGACGACCGTCGTCGTCAAGACCGACCAGGACACCCCGGCGCTCGGTTCGATGGCAGATGTCAAACAAGGCAACGTCGTGATCGTGCTCGGCGAGAACGCGGGCGCAACGTACAACGCGCAGACGATTGTAATTCTCAAAGACAATCTGCGCGGGTTGCTGACGCCAAATCAAAAACCCGACCCAGCTTTGCCGCGACAAAAACCTAACGCGCCCGTGCCCACTCCGAAATCAGGTGGATGACCAAACGAGAGACGCTGATCGCAGCGTCTCTTTTCATTTCCGAATCTTACACACATTTTACCCGGCGATGATGACGCGTTAACACAGTTCGATTATCTTGAGATCAGCCGAACGGCTCCGCAGGAGGAACGATGGATGCTAGGGTTATCACCTTAAAGAAACAAATCAAGGAATTCGCGTTGGATATGTTGTCATCACTGTTGTGCATCGCGATCGGAATCTGGTTCGTCCTGCCGCGTCGCGACGATGCGGCTCTCGTGTAACGGCTCAACCTTGCGAAGGTTGGGCAACACCCAAATCAATCAACGGAGGATACGATGAAAACGAAACTTGTCTCGGCGGTAGGCATCGCGCTCGTCGCGATGTTCGTGCTCGCCCTCGGCGTCGGCGCGGAGGCGGAGAGCGGCGGCGGCACCGGCACATTGACCGCGCAAGGCGACGGTTATGTCGCGATTCGCGGCGGCGGTGAAATCGTGTTGAGCGGCAACGGCGTTCTGCGGATTCGCGATCACGCCGGGGACGCGGACATTCGCATCGAAGGACGCGGCGAGCATCGTGAGGTAAACGGCGAATTTGTCTATGCTGGGTTCGACGGCAAGGCGTTCATTCGCGGGAGCGATCTCACCGTCACGCTCGCGGGTAAAAACATCCGCCTGCACGCGCAAGGCACGGGCGCCTTTTTCCTGCGCGGGCGCGGCACATATCACACCCAGCACGAGTCGGGCAGATGGACGCGCGATGGCAAAACTATCACGCTGCTATAACGACGACAATGCAATCAACGTAAAAGAAAAAACGCGGACAGGTAGTATGCCTGTCCGCGTTCCATTTTTTCGATCAAACGTACTCACCACGCGGCGCGTGTTGCTTGATCGTTTCCGCGAGTCCGGCGCGGCGCAGAAACTCGCGCGCGACGTTTACCGGAATCGCCACGCCCACGTCGGGTCCGGTAATCATCGTGTTGATGCCGACGAGTTTGCCCTGCTTGTCCAGGAGCGGTCCGCCCGAATGTCCCGGGCGCAGGTGCAAACTAACGACAACCCACTCGCGTCCCGATGCCGGCATTTCCGGAAACTGCGCGCCTTCGCCGATCACAATTCCCGACGTCACCGCGCCGATCACGCCCCAGGGATGTCCGAGCGCCATCACCCATTCGCCGGCTTGGATGCCGCGCGCGTCGCCCAGTTCTATCGCAGGCAGATCGCGCGCGTCAATCGCGAGCGCGGCGAGATCGTGTTGCGTATCCAGCGCGAGCACGCGCGCCGGAAATTCGCGCTTGTCCGGCAGAATCACGTTCAAGTGATGTCTGCCCGCGACGACGTGCGCGTTCGTCACGATCAATCCATCCGAACGCCACACAATCCCCGACCCCGCGCCGCGGCCATTGCGAATCTCGACCAGACTTCGCCGCGCACCCGCAATGGCATCCGACATTTCTGCATTCAACTGCGTCACTACATTTGCCATTTCAAACTCCCAAAAAATTCTACCCGCGTTCGCCCACGACGGCAGACTTGTCCTGAGTCACACCGCCGCGCACGATCTTAACGCGCACCGCCGCGCCGACGCGATCGCTACTCAACGCGCCGAGCAAATCGTCGAGGTGACGAATCGGCGCGCCTTCGACCGCGACGATGACATCGCCGAGAAACAACCCTGCTTTGTCCGCCGGACCATTCGGCTCGACCGAAACGACGAGCAACCCGGTTTCTTGCTTCAACTGTTGCGCGAGCGCATCAGGCAAGCGCACCGGTTGCGCGCCGACGCCGAGATAACCGCGACTGATCCGTCCCTTGGTCAACAAGGTTTCGACGACTTGGCGAATCGTCGCGGTTGGCACGGTGATGCTCACGCCGCGCAACAACGCGGACGTGTTCAATCCGGCAAATTGTCCGTCCGCATCCACGAGCGGTCCGCCGGAAAAACCGGGATACATTACGACGTCCGTTTGCAAGTACGCGTCGAGCTTGCCGCCGGCGGGCGTGCGCCAACTTTCGCCGAGCGCGCTGACCACGCCGAGCGTCGCCATCACGTTTTGTCCGGGACGACCGAGCGCGAGCACGATGTGACCGACCTTGAGCGACGCGGTCTCGACCCAGGGTCGCGTGGTCAAACCCTTGGCGTCCGCGCGCAAAACCGCGAGATCAGTCGTCGGGTCGCGTCCGACTAGTTTCGCCGTCGCGGTGCGACCATCCGGCAAACCGATGCCGATGTTTTCGTCCTGCTCGACGATGTGATGCGCGGTGACAATCACCCCGTCGTTCGACCACACGATGCCGCTTGCCGGCAATCGCGGACGCGCTTCAACGCGAACGATGCCAGCGCCGGCGGATTCGACGGACGCTGCCAATGTTTGAGACAAATCTGATAGAATGGACATGGTTTCCTCCTTAACTGCTTGCCATTCTAACCGGAAACCGGTGCGTCCACATCACCTGTTTGGTGAGGAGAACACCTGGAAGAAAGGATAGGTGAAAGCGGCTCGATCCTTTGGATGGAACGCTCGACCGCTACGCTTCACGCCAGAGACGCGTGTGGCAAAAGGAATTGGACGGATTGCGACGTAATGCTTTATTAATATTTTCTTTAGTCATCCGTAATCTACCCAGTGTATAATCAATTTATTAAAGAGGTACGAATGACCCAACGGACGATGGTCCCGAATATTCCGCGCGACGCGTTTGAAAATTTACCGGCGGCGTACACGTTCGTCGCTCCAGCGACACGCGGTCCGGTCGCACTGCAATCTCCGCGCGTCATTTTCATCGAAGTGACGAATCACTGCAACCTCTTGTGCGAAACGTGCCCGCGTACCTTCGTCACGTACGAAACGCCTCAAACGCTCTCCTGGGAAAATTTTCTTCGCATCGTCGAACAGTTTCCCGATATGCAGCGCGCGGTGATGCACGGCATCGGCGAACCGCTGATGAACAAAGACCTCGCGCGCATGATCGAGTACCTCACTGCGCGCGACGTGACCGTCCTTTTCAATTCCAACGCAACGTTATTGAATGAAGAATGGGGACGCAAGTTGATCGCCAGCGGCTTGGATGAAATTCGCTGTTCGATTGACGGCGCGAATCCGCAAACGTACGCGCGCATTCGCGGCGCGCCACTGCTCCACAAAATCGTTCAGAACCTCAAACGCTTCACCGAGTTGCAGCGCGAACTGAACGCTGCAAAACCGCGCGTTTCGATTTGGATGACAGGGATGCGCGAAAATGTCGCTGAGTTGCCTGACCTCGTCCGGCTTGCCGCGCAGGTCGGCGTGCGCGAAGTTTACTTGCAGCGCATGGTGTATTACCTCGATAGCGACGATCCACCCGGGCTGATGGAAAGCGGACACGCGCTCTTCGATGATTTTGACGAGCGCGTGGATCGCGTCATCGCAGAAGCCGAAAGCGTCGCACGCCAAGTGGGCGTTACGCTGTGCGCGTCCGGCGCGACCGATCCGCGCCACATGCTGGGTGCAGCGCAACGAAACGATCCGCGCCCCTGGCTCCCGTGCATGCGACCGTGGACGACGGCGTACGTCACCGCGAATGGAAACTTGCTGCCCTGTTGCATCAGTCCTTTTGCGACGACCGATTATGAAGGTTTGAAGATGGGCAATCTCTTCGAGCAAAACGTGATCCAAATTTGGAACAACGACCGTTATCAGCATTGGCGCACACAATTGTTAAGCGACCAGCCGCCCAAACCTTGTAGAGGTTGCGGCGTGCATTGGAGTTTGTGATAAAGACCTGGAAAGTTTTCGCCGAAGGCGAACCTTCCAGGTCTGACCAGAAAGGGAATCTCATGTCCGCACCATATCTCGACACACTAGAACAAATCATCGCCGATGTTGTCGCGCCATCCGCACCGATGGTTGATCAAGCGGGCACGTTTCCCCGCGCCGGTATTGACGCGCTTGCCCAGGCAGGATTATTCGGCTTGATCAGCGCGCAAGAAGTCGGCGGGATGGGATACGCGCACCGCGCGGCAACGTTCGTCGTCGAACGACTCGCGCGCGAGTGCGCTTCGACGGCGATGGTGATGTGCATGCAATATGCCGGTGCAGCAGTCATCGAAGCGCATGGCTCGCGCGATGTCCGCGAAGCGATTGCCGCCGGGCGTCACCTCACGACGCTTGCCTTTTCCGAAGCTGGGTCGCGCAGTCATTTCTGGGCACCGGTCAGCACCGCGACGCGCGTCAACGGGCACGTGCGACTCGACGCGCAAAAAAGTTGGGCGACCTCTGCCGGGCAAGTGGACAGTTACGTTTGGTCGAGCAAGCCACTGGCGGCGGAAGGCGCGAGCACGATTTGGCTTGTGCCCGGCAAACGCGGCGATCTCAAAATTCCCGCGCCGTTCAATGGACTCGGATTGCGCGGCAATGCCTCCAGCCCGGTCATCGCCGAAGGGTTTATGATCGAAAAAGAAGCGATGCTTGGTCCCGACGGTGGTGGGTTTGACATCATGATGGGGATCGTGCTGCCGTATTTTCAATTGATGACTGCGGCGATGGCAGTTGGCACGATGGAAGCTGCGACGACCAAAGCCGCGGCGCACGTTGCCGGCACGCGCTTGCAACACCTGGGTCAATCACTCGCCGATTTGCCGACGATTCGCGCGTACCTCTCGCGCATGCGAATCAAAACGGATATGACACGCGCGCTCGTGCTCGACACGCTCGACGCGCTTGAAAATGGACGCGCCGACACAATGCTGCGCGTGCTCGAAGTGAAAGCCGCGGCGGGCGAAGCCGCAACCGAAGTGACTGATCTCGCAATGCGCGTGTGCGGCGGCGCGGCGTTCCGCAAAGAAGTTGGCGTCGAGCGACATTTCCGCGACGCGCGCGCCGCGACCGTGATGGCGCCGACGACGGACGCGTTGTACGATTTCATCGGCAAAGCGGTGTGCGGAATGCCCCTATTCTGAGTTCCCATAGTTCCTTCGTTTCCCTTATTTCCATTTCATGGAAATAAGGGAACTGAGGGAAATGATGGAATTGGAGTTGACATGTCCGGTTCATTGATTCTCGGCGCGGTCGCGTACGATCCCAAAGTTGTCGCAATCTGGGATGGATTCAAGGCGTACTTGACGCGTCATGGTTTGCCTTTCGATTATGTACTGTATTCCGATTACGAGCGCCAAGTCGAAGCGCTCGTTGCGGGAAACATCCATGTCGCGTGGAACTCGCCGCTGGCATGGATTCGCGCCCAGCGGCTCGCGGCGTCGCGCGGGATGGATGCGCGCGCGATTGTGATGCGCGACAGCGATTGCGATCTCGCGTCGGTGATCGTCGTGCGCACGGACTCGTCAATCAAATCAGTAAGCGATCTCGCAGGGCGCGTGCTCGGCGTCGGCGCAGCAGATTCGCCGCAAGCGACTATGATTCCACTCGCGCATCTCGTCGCGCTCGGTGTGAAACCGGAAACTGATTTTCGCGTCGCGCGAAATGATTTGCTTGTCGGCAAGCACGGCGATCACATCGGCGGCGAACGTGAAGCGGCAAAGGCGTTGCTGGCGGGCAAGGTGGACGCGGCGTGCATGATCGAGGGCAACTACAAATTGTTCACCGACGAAGGGACACTGCCGGCAAATGCGACTCGCGTTCTCACGCGGACGCCGAATTTCGATCACTGCAATTTCACCGTGACCGATCAGTCGCCGCAGACGCTGGTCAATCGTTTTCGTACGCTTCTACTCGAAATGTCCTATACCGATCCGGACATTCGTCCGCTATTCGATATGGAAGGTTTGAAGGTGTGGCGCGCCGGACGCACTGAAGGTTATCGCGCACTCGAAAACGCGGTTGATCTGTTCAACTACTATTCGCCCGACGGCGCAATCACGTTCCGCGATTTCAACGTCGCGCCGCGCGTGACGTTTTCAAGCGAGGAATCCGGGTTGAATGCAAATTCGCCGTCCGCGTTTCTGTGGAAACTTTGGCTCTACGTCAACTATGATTGCAACCTGCACTGCTCGTACTGCGTCGCGCAGTCCAGCCCGACCGCGCCGCGCCGCGCGCTTGGAATCGAAAATGTAAAACGCCTCGTTGACGAATCGGTCACGCTTGGTTTCGATCATGTTTTCTTCACCGGCGGCGAGCCATTCCTGCTCAATGACATTTACGACATGCTCGCGTATTCGTCAACGCGAATTGCAACGACGGTGCTGACGAATGGGATGCTGCTGCGCGGATCGCGCATGGACAAGTTGTGCGCGATCAAGAACGACAACTTGATCGTGCAAGTGAGTCTCGACGGAGGTTGCCCCGAGCATCATGATCTTTATCGCGGCAAAGGATCGTGGGAAAAGACGGTCGAGGGTATCAAGCAGATGCAGGCGAATAGTTTTCGCGTTCGAATTGGAACGACTGAAACGCCAGTGAACACCGGGCACATTTCAGAATTGTGCGCGTTTCACCGGTCGCTTGGCATTCCGGACGAAGACCATTTCGTGCGCCCGCTCGCCAAGCGCGGATTTTCAACTGAAGGAATCATATTGAATGCTGGCAATTTGATTCCAGAGATCACGGTGAATGTTGATGGCGTCTTCTGGCATCCACTTTCGACGGATGCCGACATGCAAGTGAGCCGAGAAGTCTTTCCATTGACGGCGTCGGTCGCGCGCGTTCAGACCCAGCTCGATGCGATGGCGAATGGAAGCGCGGTCTCGTTGATGACGTTCACTTGAGGTTGATGTGATGCTCCCGGGTGGAGTGGAAAATCATTTTTCCCTGCGTGTCTTTGCGGTTCAATTTATTCTCAGCGTGCTTGCCGCTTGCGGGAATTTCCCTACGACGACATCGCCAGCGCTCGATTCGAATTTCGATGCAGAGACTCGGACGCTCATCGCGAACGCGGAGCGCGTCGTGTTCGTGATTCCGTTCTCGCACTGGGATACGGATTGGCACGAAAATTTTGCGGACTATGTCAAACGGTCCGATCAAAACATTCTCACCGCGATTCAAATGGCGAAAGCGCATCCGCGTTTTCGTTACACGCTGGAGCAAGTTCTCTTCGTCCAACACTTTTGGGACCACTATCCGCAACAGCGCGCCGATTTGAAAGCGCTCGTCCAGCGCGGACAGATTTCGTTTGCATGGGCGGGCATCACACAGCCCGAGACCAGTCTCGTCGCGCCGGCGATCCAGGTTCGCAATCTGCAACTGGGACAGGACTGGATCGCGGAAAAATTTGGCCGCGAGTACGTTCCGCGTACCGCGTGGCAATCCGATGCCTTTGGGACTGTAGCCCTCTTCCCTGCATTTCTCGCGCAAGCCGATATTCCGTACCTGTACATTGGACGCGGTCCGGCGCGCTGTGACCCCAACGATCCAAATTGCGGACCGCTCCCGCGCGCATTTTTCTGGCGCACGCCCGCTTCGAATGCGCGCATCGTCGTCGCGAGCGGTTTTTACGCAAATGCCTGGGGCGCGGTATATCGTTTTGACGACGAGCAACAACAACTCGCGGCGCTGGGCGAATTTCTGGATGGCGAATTCGCGCGAACGAATTCCAAGTATGTGCTCGTTCCATGGGGTTTCGATTTTCTCGATCCGACGGCGAATGTGCCGACACTCGTGGAACACTGGAATGCAAAAAATCCGCGCACGTTGATTGTGATGAGTGATCCTGAGACGGCATTCGAGTATCTGGCAACTCAGCCGCTTGCCGAAATCAATCTGGACTTGAATCCGCTCTGGCAAGCGTTTTACGCGACACGCCCATACGCCAAGATTGCGGACAAGGAAAGCGAATTCTATCTGACCGCTGGCGACAAATTTGGAACACTGGTCAATGCGCCGCAAACATCGGCGTGGTACACCGCGACGATCAACGCGCATTACGACAACATCAGCGGCGTGTCGTTCGACTCGGTTTGGGAGACGACCCAGCGCCCGCGCTATGAGCAAACCGTCGCCACGGCGGCAAACGATCTCGCGTCCACGCTCGCCCGAATCGCGAGCGGCATCGAATCGCCTATCGTCATTTTCAATCCGACTTCGTGGCAGCGTTCCGAAATCATCGAACTGCAGGGCAGTTACCCCGATCCTAATCGGTTGCCTGCGCCGGTACAGCGGATCAACGCCGACACAATTGCCTTCCGTGCTAACGCGATCCCAGGAATTGGTTTTGCAGTACCGACGACGAACGCGCAAGCGATTGAGCATCCGGCGCGGATCTCGCGCAGCGGCGATCGCGTCATGCTGACGAATGGGCTGGTCACCGTCACGCTCGATGCGGCGCATGGGGGAACATTCGCGCATCTGTCCGCCGGCGATACGAATTTACTTTCTGCATTTGGCGACGATGTGACGTTCATTGACGACAGCGGCGATGTCTACGGCGCACGCTTTGGCAGTGAACGCGCGCGTGAAAGCCAGGTGCTCGCGCAAATCACCACGCTCGCCGAGGGTCCACTCCTCGCGCGCGCACAAGTGAATTTTGCGCTGGGCGGAAAACCGATTACGAAAACCGTCACACTCCGCGCCGACAGTCCGCTCGTCGAAGTGAATTTGCAAATCGCCGCGCTTGCTGAAACGACGGCAATCGCGCAAACGCCGACGACGCTTGCCGCGCAAACGCGCACCGACGACCTGGGTTTCGGCGCATTCAATCATCCCATGGACAATCGTCCCATCGTCGCCGGCGACATCACGTATCGCCGAAAAATTTTTTATCCGATCATAGCGTGGGGCGATGTGTCTTCCAATGATGCCGGCTTGACGCTCATTACACATGGCTTGCAGGGTTTGGGCGGTACTAGCACGCTCAACCTTATGCTCGTGCGCGAGGTGACCAAGGACGACGAAGGCGTAACTGATTCGGATTATCACACGCTGCGGTACGCGTACCTGCCGCACGTCGGGCAAATTGATGTTGGACAAGTTGGAAACTTATCCTACGGATTCAATCAGCCGCTGATTCCAGTGTGGCGCGCGAGTGGGATGCTCAATGTGCAGTTGCCATTCGAGGATCGCGTGCGACAATTCCCAATCGCGCGTAATGCGCCCAGACAGCCGAATTCGCTCACGATTATTTCGGCGCAAAGTGGAATCGTCGCCGACCTCTTTCGGCGCGATGGTCAAACCCAGGTGCTGGCGCTCGACTACGACCCAGCGACGGCAACAACGCTGACCTTTGGCGACAAGCAAATCACACTGCCCGTAAACGGATATAGGTTGATGCCCATAGTGTTGCGGTGATAGAATGCAATTGACCCTGGAAGACTCGAAGCGCGCGCCAAGTTTATCGCAATCCCTGGATGCGGCTGCGCGAAGACATTGCCGAACTAAACAAGTCGCGGTGTTGCCGTTTGGCGATGTGTTGCAATGGGTATTGACCAGCGAAATCCGCGACAGTATGGCGATGATTGCCGTGTTGATCGCCGCGCGACAACGCACGCGACAACAACCGCAATGAAGGAGCTAGCATGGGAACTCAAATGATGACGCAACCCTCCGCGGCGCTCGACCAACGCCTCGCGAGCATCGGACTTGGGATCGGTCGGATCGTAGTCGGCTTGCTATGGTTCTCGCAATTGTGGTGGAAGTTGCCGCCGACGTTTGGTTGTCCGGCTGATTTCAAATTCAGCACGCGCGATCAATTCACGTCGGGCTTGTGCGATTGGATCGGACGCGAAGCGGCATACGCGGGAGACTTGCGCGTCTTTAATCTTGATTTGCATCTGATCGGACAACCCAATTTTTCGATTGACCTGAGTTTTCTGTCGAGCGCGTACGGCGGATTTTTACGCGGCTTTGTGATTCCAAATTTCAGTTGGATGGCGTGGATCATTTTCGCGACCGAGTTGTTCATCACGGTGACGATTCTCTTCGGCATACTGGCGCGACTCGGCGCGCTGGTTGGTACCGCACAAGCTTTGAATTTGACCATCGGATTGCTGCCGGTGCCGGCGGAATGGGAATGGACGTACATCATGCTCACGACGCTGAATTTCGTTTTGCTGATGACGGCGGCAGGTCGTTACGTCGGATTCGATACGCTCTTGCATCCCTGGGCAGTCGCGCAAGCCGCGAACGGCAATCCGCTCGCAAAGGTTGCGCAGTGGCTGACGTGATGGAAATCAACCACGACGCACGCCAAGCACGCCAAGGAAAAATTCTGATTGCCATCGGCATTCTTTCGCTCGTCCCGTACTTGTACGCTTTATCTCTGCAAGACCTGCGCGCGCATACCGTCGAATTCGAGGGCGCGTTCTTCGCCGCGTTCGCGCTTTACGTGGCGGCGGTCGTGATCGTCCTACGCGACGACTCGGACGCATCACGCACACTTGCGTCGCGCGCACACCTGCCCTGGCGGGCGGCGCCAGGGAGTACCGGTGCCACGAATCACGGATCACTACTCATCATCTTCGCGTTCGCGATTATCTTCAATGTCGTTCTCATCTTCACGCCGCCGACACTTTCAGATGATATGTACCGCTACGTGTGGGATGGACGCGTGCAGGCACAACGCATCAACCCGTATGCGTACCCGCCGAACGCGGCGCACCTTGAAAACTTGCGCGATGATGTCGTGTGGCAACAAATCAATCGCAAAGACGCGGTGACGGTTTATCCGGCTGGCGCGGAATTAGCATACGCCGCGATCTGGCGTATCGTACCGGACAATGTGCGCTGGTTCCAAATCGTGATGGCTGCCGGAAATATTCTGGCTGGGGTTCTCTTAGTTTTGTTGTTGCGCGCGTTGGGCAAACCGGATCACTGGGTTTTGATTTACGTGTGGCACCCGCTGGTGATCTTCGAGACGGCGCACGCGGCGCACGTAGACGGTTTGGTATTGCCGCTCTTGGTTGCGGCATGGCTCGCGCGCGCGAAAGGACGCGATGTGTGGGTCGGTGTTTTTCTCGGCGCGGCGACTGCGTTGAAACTTTATCCCGCGTTACTTTTGCCCGCGCTGTGGCGTTGGCGTGATGATCAGGGACGATTGCGGGCAGCGTGGCAGATGCCGTTCGCGTTTGCCGCGACATTCGCGTTGATCTACGTGCCCTATCTTTCGCAGGGTAGCGGCGTGATTGGATTTTTGCCTCAATATTTGAACGAGCGATTCAATATAGGATTGGCGGGCATCGTCACAGACTTGATCGAGAAACCACCCGCGCCAATTTTCCAAGCGGTTGCCCACGCGGTAAATGGATCGGCATCGCCGATCGTCAACTTGCTGATGTTTGCCGCGCTCGCGCTCATCGGTCTCGTTATGCTCTTGCGTCCAGCGCCGGATGCCGAGCAAGCGATTCGTCGCAGCATCTGGCTGATCGGCGCATTCACACTGCTCACGCAAAATCTGTTTCCGTGGTACATGCTGTGGCTTGTGCCGCTGCTCGCTCTATTCGTTCGACCCGGTAAACTGGGACTGGCATTCGATGCGTGGACAGGATGGTTCGTGTTCAGCGGGCTGGTCGCACTTGCGTACACGTTCTTTATTGTTTGGCGTCCAGTCGCGTGGGCGCTTTCGTTAGAATTTATTCCGTTGTATCTCTTTTTGATTTTGCCGTCCGCATGGAATTGGTTCAAACGATTTCGTGCGCGCATCCCAATTCTGGAACGACAAAAGATTTTCGAGCGAAATGCGTAAACCGATAATTCAGCTTGCCGCGCTCGCCATTGCCAGCGCGCTCATCTATGCGCTCGCGTTGGTGTGGCGATACAGTTTGATCGAATGGTGGTCGGTTCCGCACCAAACGATTGCCAAAATTTCTAACCATGATCCGTTTGCCGCCGTGACGTACGTGCTCGCGTTGAGCGCGTTGTTTCTCCTGTATGCACTCGCGTGTCGGATCGTTCAGCGTAATTCGAGCGCGGCGATGTGGCGCGTGGCAATGGCGGGCGCCATCGCATTCAACGTGATTCTGCTGTGGCTCTACCCGGTGGACGCCGCGGATATTTTCGACAACATTATTCACGGACGTATGCAAGCGTATTACGCCGCGAACCCATTTTATCAAACGGCAATCGAATTCGAGCAGGATCGTTTTTTCAAGTACGTGGCATGGGAGTACTTTCCCTCGGCGTATGGTCCGGGATGGGAGTGGATTGCCGCGAACGTCGCGCGTGCGGCGGGTGAGGACGTCGTTGCGAATGTCATCGCGTTCAAGTTGGTCGGCGTGTTCGCGTACGCCGCGACGACGGCGCTCATCGCGATGACCCTGCGACAACACGCGCGCGGACGCGCGCTGTATGGCGCGCTGTTCTTCGCATGGAACCCGATGGTGTTGTACGCCACAGTCGGCAACGGGCATAACGACGTCGTCATGGTGCTGTTTATCGCATTGGGTTTTTATTTTCACGCGTGCAGGCGGTTCACATTCGCAGCACTTGCGCTGACCGCCGGCGCGCTCATCAAATTCATTCCCGTGTTGCTCTTGCCGATTATTCTCGTCGCGGCGCTGAAGCAGTTGCGTGCCTGGCGCGCGCGGGTGACTTTTGGGGCGAGCACGCTGGCGGCGTGTGCGCTCTTGGTCGCGATCGCGTATGCGCCATTCTGGCGTGGCGGCGATGTGCTGGGTATCGCGCGGCGCAGTGATTTGTTTACGACGTCGTTGCCCGCGTTGATCCAAGTATCGCTCGAACCCAGTGTTGGCGAATCGTTTAGCGCACGGCTTGCGATAGGTGTTGCTCTCGTTTTGCTTGGCGCGTGGATTGTGCGCCAAATGCGCGTGCTGTGGCGGCGTAAAGACGTTCCATGGAACGTCACTGCGCGGGCGGGTGCATCTATCTTGCTTTTCTATCTGCTCGTTAGCTGTCTGTGGTTCCAGCCCTGGTACACCATCTGGTCTCTCGCACTCATCGCTTTGCTGCCCGAACAAACACTGACCCGCGGCGCGCTCGTATTATCCTTTGTCGCGACCTGGAAGATGCCGCTGTTCGAATTCCTGCTTGTGCCCGCGCCGCCATTGCCCCCGCGCGCTTGGCGCGAATGGCGGATCACGCCCGGCGTCCTCGGCGCTGCTTGGGCGTTTTGCGTTTACCCGTTTTTCAACAAGACCGTGAGGCGAATCAATGAAACGCGCGTTACTCGTCATCGCGAAACGTCCCAGTCCGGGGCAAACCAAAACTCGGCTGACTCCGCCCTTGGCGGCTGAACAGGCGGCGCAACTGTACGAATGTTTGTTGCGCGACACGCTCGATATCGCGCGCGCTGTGCCGGATGTGGCGCGCTTGATTGCATACGCACCGCTTGACCAGGCAGAATACTTTCAGCGTCTCGCTCCCGATTTTGGGTTGGTCCCGCAAATCGGCAGCAACCTCGGCGAGCGATTGGACAATGCGCTGAACCACTGCCTTCGCGATGGCTTTACGCAAGCCGTGATCATGGACAGCGACAGTCCAACCCTCCCAGCCGATCATGTTACGCGCGCGTTCGACGACCTCGCGCATACGGATGTTGTGCTGGGTCCTTGCGAAGATGGCGGATATTATTTGATCGGGCTATGTCGTCCGCAGCCGCGTTTATTGAGAGACGTGGAGATGTCAACCCCCCACGTCCTGCGCGACACACTCGCGATCGCGAAAGAGGAATACTTGCGCGTCGCGCTTTTGCCGATGTGGTACGACGTGGACACCCAGGATGAGTTTGTCCGATTACAAACCGAATTACATTTTTCGACGAATGGAACCGCGCGCTATACGCGCCAATTTTTCAGGAGTGAAATGTGAAAGTTGCCGTTATCATCCCGGCATTGAATGAAGCCGGGTGCATTGGGGACTTGGTCAAAGAAGTAACGCTACAGTCGGTCGCAGAAATCATCGTCGTGGACAATGGCTCGACCGATGGGACCGGGGAAGCCGCGACATGTGCCGGGGCACGCGTTGTTTACGAACCGCGACGCGGCTATGGATATGCGTGCGCTGCCGGTGTTGCCGCCGCGCGCGCCAACGACGTGTTCGTGTTCCTGGATGGCGACCATAGTTTTCTGCCAAGCGAAATGCCGCGACTGCTCGCGCCGTTGCAAGAAAATCGCGCGGATTTGGTTTTGGGTTCGCGCACGCGCGGATTCATCGAACCTGGGTCAATGCCATTTCATCAACGCTTTGGTAACTGGCTTGTCGCGACCTTGGTGCGCCGGCTATATGGTTTGCCCCTTACCGATCTCGGACCGTATCGCGCCGTGCGACGCGCTTTGATGCTTGCGTTAGACATGCGCGAGATGACCTACGGATGGCCCACGGAGATGATCATCAAAGCGGCGCGCCAGCACGCGCGGATTGTCGAGGCGCCGGTCAGTTACCATGCACGTCGGGCGGGGCAATCCAAAGTGAGTGGTACGGTGCGCGGCACATTGTTAGCCGCGCACCGCATTTTGAGCGTGACCTTTCGCTATGCGTTCATGTAATGAGTGCAGAGAATCTAGTCCGGCTTATTTCCCCTTTTTCCAATCGCGGAATATCTGGAGGAGGTCTTGGCGCGCCGGCGGATCAATTTATCGCGGGATTGTTGGATGTCGGTCACTCGGCGAACAACTCTAAAGCGCATCCCGCATTCTTTCCAAATATACTGACGTTCTCTGGGCGCGGTCTAGCCACGCTCGGGCAGAGGTCGCCATCGAGGGATTTTCCTTCTCCGCGATCATGTAACGTTCGAGCCACCTCTGCGTTTCCATCTGCAACGTCGGCAACAATAACTGCACGCTTTGTGATTCGCCCGCTGCGATGAACAAACTCCGCACCATGCCGGTTCGGTCACCAAAGCGAACAGGTAATCCGGTTTCACGCGCGATACGGGTGAGATCATCCTTGCGCAAAAAGATGCCCGACCGCGCCGGGCTGAGAAGATACGCGACGATGGAGTTCAAATTCTGTTCGTCGAGCGATGGGTCGGGGAGATCAGTGATCGGAGGAGACGGTGCGTAGTCGAGCGGCGCAATATTCGCGCAAACCCACTTGAGCGTTTCGCGCGCGAGCGTTCGATAGAATTCCGCGCGCGCGTTTTGTTCGACGGCGGGTAAGAAAATAATCGCCCACGCCGCGATCTCATCGCGCAGAAATGTCTGCGCCGCCTCGTTACGCTTGTGTTCCAACAAATGCGCGACGAAAAGCAATTCCGCGCCGAAATGATCCGACGCGCCAATTGGCAACGCGGCATCGAGTTGAAAACCGGCTTGCTCGTACGCACGTTGCACACGCGCGGTTGTCGCCGTGTTGAGCACTCCCTCCACGTCGAGAAACACCGACGCGTACGGATAGACGTTCAGCGTAAACAACCGCGTGTACTCGACGCGCAAATCGTGGAGGTCAGACGACAATGCAGACGCGAATCGCGCGTCGTCGCGCAACTGTGCGATCATCGCGTCGTCGGGTTCGATCAAAAATAATCGCGCGAGGAGACGACACGTCTCTGCTCGCGCGAAATCATTTTGTTCACGTTGCCAGGTTGACAATTGCCTTCACCAAGGGACGCAGGTCGAGTTCGTGCGGCACGAGTCCGGCGTCGCGATAACGCGCGACGACATCATTCAGGGCGTGGACATCGAGCGGTAGACCGACGAACGATTCGGCGAGCACGTCCCACACCATTCCGCCGAAACCGCCGCGCGGCGTAATCGTCAGCGCGGCGATGCGTTCCGCGTCAACGTCCAACGAAATGTCTAACGCACCGTCGCTCGCGCCAAGAAGCAGATAGCAGGTCGTTTGCTGGCTCATTCGATTTTGTACGCGCTGGGATCGGGTTTGACCGCGCGCGGCATCCACAACGGTCGGCGCAAGTTATCCGGACCGGGAGCGGGACGCGTCAGCGCGAGCCATTCCTTGTAGATTTCGTGCGCGCGGTTCGTGTCCACAAACACATCGCCGTAGCGGTCGCCGGGCAACGCCTTTTCGACGCGCACCTTTTGATGCCAACAGTGCATCCCGCTGATCGGATCGGGATGCACTGCCATCGTCAGATTCTGATGCACGCCGACCTCGTTCCACCACACGCGCTGTGAATCAGGGTCACTGCTCGCAAATGGTTTCGCACCTTCAAGTTGGTTCATCGTCCACTTGCCGTCGGCGTGTTCAAGTTTCACGGTGGCGGCAAGCCAGCCCGAACCGCTCTGCGCGTCGAGACGCCAGCGTCCCATGTGATGCGAACACGCGACCACGCCGGGGCGAATGCTTTCCGTCGCCCACACCTTGTCCACGAAATAGCCGATGTCGGTCGTTACGCGCACCAGGTTGCCGGTGTTCACGCCGAGCCGGCGTGCGTCGTCGTTGTTCAGCCACACCGGATTCTTGTGCGAAATTTCGGCGAGCCATTTCGAATTGGCGCTGCGTGTGTGAATCTGGGTCGGTAGGCGAAACGTCGAGAGCAGAACGAATTCGTTATTCGCGCGATTGACATTGCCGCGATTCACGTGACTCTGAATGTATCCCGGCAAAGCGTACTCGGACCATTTCCAGTCTTTCATCGTGCGCGAATAAATTTCGAGTTTGCGCGAAGGCGTGGGAAAGCCGATGTACTTTTTGCCGTCAATCTCCACGCCGATTGCTGCGCCGGCTTTTTTCACGACATGCGTCGCCGCATCCACATTCGTTCCCTCGAGTTCCTTTTCCGTCAGTTCCTTCTCGTGCGTCTTGTAAACCAGGTCTTTAACCGTGAACGCGCCGTACTTGCGCATGAATTCGAGCGGCGTCAGTTTTTCTTTTTGCGCGGCTTCCGGCAAACCTGGGACGCTGTTCTCGAAAATCCAGCGGTAGTAATCCGTGACCGTCATCTTTTCGCCGGGACGGTACGGCGATTCAAAATACTTGCGAATGCCGAGCGATCCATCGGGATCAATCCGCCACGACAACTCGATCCAGAATTCGTCTTCTTCCCAGACCTGACCTGGGTTGGCTTCGTACGTATACTTGACTGGCTTGCCGATTTTTTCGAGTGCGACGCGGCGCACCGGCTGGCGAAACGCGATCCACTGCGCGGCGTGCGTTTCGTAACTCATCAAGTCGTGTCGCTCCGGTCCGAGTCCCATCGGCAGAACGTAATCGGCGAACCACGCGGTCTCGTTCCATGTTGGCGTGAGCGCGGCGTGCAAGCCGATGAGATTTTCGTCGGATAGCACTTCCATCCAGGTCGCGCCGTCCGGATTCGTCCACACGGGATTGTAGACGCGCGTAAAGTAGACCGCGAGTTTGCCGCGTCCTTCTTTCAAGAAATGCGGCAGGAGGAAACTCAATTCAAAGTACGACAGCGGGTACTCTTTCGGCATCAGGAGTTCGTTCCACACTTTTTGCGGCGGCGGCTTGAGCGGCGGCGTCGGCACAAATTTGTTAAACCCGTTGGGAGATGTGCCGCCCGGCGTTCCCACCGCGCCGACGAGCACGCTCAAAAGTTCCACACACCGCGCCACTTGCCAGCCGCCCAAATTCGCCGTCGCGGCGCTGCGCCACACGTGCGTCGCAAACGCCGACCCCGCGCGTCCGATCTCGCGCGCGATTTCGACAATCGTCGGCGCGGGAATGCCGGATTCTTGCTCCGCAAATTCCGGAGTGAACCCGGCATAGATTTCTTTCAATCGCGCGATGAACGTATCAAAATCGTAATTGGTAAGTGGTAATTGAGCATTTGGCTCGTTTGGCACGTTTGCCAGCAACTCTTCCCAGTTCGTCCAGCGACGCACGAAATCGCGGTCGAACAAATTCTCGTTCAGGATCACGCGCGCCATCGCGAGCAGAACCGCCGCCTCCGAACCGGGCCACGTCGGCAACCAATAGTCCGCCATCGAAGCCGTGTTCGATAAACGCGTATCGAGCACCGCGATTTTCGCACCGCGCATTTTCGCTTCGATGATGCGCTGCGCGTGCGGATTGAAATAGTGCCCGGTTTCGAGATGCGACGAGATCAGAAGAATGAATCGCGCGTTCGCGTGGTCGGGCGAGGGACGATCAAAGCCATGCCACAATGAATAGCCGAGCCGCGCCGCCGACGAGCAAACGTTCGTGTGCGAATTGTGTCCGTCAATGCCCCACGCCTGCAACACGCGATCCATGTAACCGTCGTGTCCGGGGCGACCGACGTGATACATGATCTCGTTGCGCCGTCCTTCGATTAACGCTTTACGAATGCGTCCGCCAATGTCGTCGAGCACTTGATCCCAGGTCACGCGTTCCCATTTGCCTTCGCCGCGCTTGCCCGCGCGTTTCAGTGGAAACAAAATCCGTTCGGGATCAGTGACCTGGCTGTATGTCGCCGGACCCTTCGCGCAATTGCGCCCGCGCGACCCAGGATGTTCGGGATTGCCTTCGAACTTGCGGACTTGCATCGTCGCTTTATCAATGTACGCGAGCAAACCGCAACCGGATTCGCAGTTAAAGCAGACGGTCGGCACAAGCATGTAATGTTTTTCCACGCGGCGGGGCCAATCGGTGGACTCGTACTCCATCCAATCGTCCCACTGTTCGACCGGCGGATACGCGGCGAGTTCTGGTTTCGCTGTCACAAAATCAAGCGCAACGCCCGTTGTAGTCATTGATTACCTCAACCATTCGAGGGAAATGAGGGAAATGAAGGAACTGAGGGAATGTGATTCCTTTATTTCCCTTATTTCCCTCAGTACCCTCCATTCTTCTTTCTACGAATTCGGCGCCCTCTGCCCGGCTTGCACCCACGCGTGCAGAACCGCATACAATCCGGCGAGCGCGCACACTCCACCGATCGCGCTCGCGAGCGCCGCGGACGTGGCAAGCGCGATGATTGCCAGCGCCAATCCGATGGACTCCGCCGCGATGCCGCCCCAAAAGAACGCGCCGTAATATCCGTGGATCATCAGATCATGTCCGTGTCGCGCGTTCGTCGTCGCCGGCGGAATCGCAAAGTCGGCGAGGATTTGCGTGGCGATGAGCGCGGCGAGACTGACGACGAATGCCCAGACAAGCAGAGTCATTGCCGACACCGGCAACACGCCGAACATCGCGGCGATCAACAATGCGCCGCTGCCCGCCGCCCCGGCATGCAAGAACAGATTGAGCGCGAGCGGCGGCGACTGCCACAGATCGCGACCCTCGGCTTGCGAAAAGAGAAACGCCGAATAGATCGCGGAAAAGATCGCGAGGAACGCGGCGGGAAACGTCAACGCGTTTTGCGTTTGCGTGAGCCAATCCAGGGGCAGCGCAATTGTTTCGCGCACGACCGGTTCTTGCGCCGCGCTCGCGAGGAACCACAGCCCCCCTAGTGCGGAAAATCCCATCAAGATGAACGCGCCGCGCGCGAGCCACGAACGCAACTGCGGACGCAACACGATTTTCAGAAAGCGGCGCGGTTGCTTCAAATCCCAGACGAGGAAAAAGGTCGTGATGCCGATGAACACGAGCGAGAGGAACGCGGCAAGCGCGGCGAACGCATTGGGTAGCGGCATTCCAAATCCCAGGAACAACGCCGGCACGAAGAACGCGCCCGCGCCGATGGATTTGGTCCACAAGTACGTCGAGACTTTCCAGCCCCAGGGAATTTCGTGTGGCACATCGTAAACGGTTTGCGTTAACGCGCCGGCGTACGCGCCGCCGTGATGAATCGGTCCGCTCTCCGAACCGTTTCCGCCATACGCCGATGCGCCCACATCCGCCCACATCCAGGTTGGCGGGCGCGCCGCCGCGAGCGGATTGAGCGATGCCGCTTCGCCGTCAATGTAAAATAATTTTGGATTCGTACCCTGCTCCGGTTTGCGTACCGAAACCTGCTCGCGCGCGAGGAGCCGCGAAACTTCAGACCTGGGATTGTCCATGTCGCCGACGATGATCGCGCGTTCGGGGCAAACGATCACGCACGCCGGTTCCAAATTTCGTTCGAGGCGATGCGCGCAGAAATGGCATTTCGCCGCGGTGTGCGTCTCAGGGTCAACGTAGATCGCATCGTACGGACACGCTTGCAAACACGCCTTGCACGCAATACAATGCTCGGCGTTGAATTCGACGATGCCATCGGTTCGCTGATACATCGCGCCGGTCGGACAGATGCGGACGCACGGCGGATTCTCGCACTGATTGCAACGCGTGACCTGGAAATACCGGCGCGTGTTTGGGAACTTGCCCTTTTCGATGTACTTGACCCAGGTGCGAAACACGCCGAGCGGCACCTGGTTCTCTTCCTTGCACGCGACACTGCACGCATGACAACCGATGCACTTGCGATTGTCAATGATCTTGGCGTATTTCATCTACTCTCCGCCACCATTTCGCTCATTGGACTGGTTGATTGAGAAGCATCACCGCGTTGGTCAGATCGTCCACGGTCATGCCCGGTGATTGGATCGCCAGCGTGCGATAGACTTCTTCGGTGCGCGTCTTGATCGCGTTCGGATCGAGTGCCGTGCCGCGCAGCGCCAGTTCGAGCGCGCCCGGTGCGAACTTGGGCATCATTGTGAAATCGCCGGAGAGTGTGAGGTCGTCAATGCGACCCTCGCGCACACGCGCGGTCACGCGGATGAGACCACCCGGCGCTTTGTGCGCGGCTTCGATCACGCGCACATCCTCGTGAATCTTGACGCCGACTTGGCGCAAGCCGCCTTTTTGATATAGCCACTCATCGGTCGCAAATTTTCGATCGAGTTCGTCGGCAATCGCGAGTTCGCGCGCGGTCGGTTCGCCTGGCACGATTTTGCGTCCGAGCGCGGCTTCGATTTGCGCGAGATAAATTTTGACGACCGCGCCGCGGTCGGGCATGTGACCGAGTTGGCGCGTCATCGTCGTCATGTATTCGTTGAGCGATTGAAAAATCTTGTCGCGCATTTTCTCGGATGATACCTTCAATACTTGCGCCATCAACTCGAAATTGAAATCGAACATCAGCGAGCCGACGACGACTTCGGCGTCGCCCATCTGCGCCGCGCCGGTGCCGCCAATCTTTTTGCCTTGCACGTGAATATCGTTGATCGGGCGATAGTTCGCGGTGATACCAAGCGCCTTGTACGTTTCGACGAGCGGCTTGATGTACAACGCAAAGCGTTCGCCGAGGTCGGCGGGCAACACGTTGCGATGGAAAATCCATTGCGTAAAGACCTGGTTCTGGTCGAGGTACACCGCGCCGCCGCCGACTTCGCGTCGAAACATCGGCAAGCCGTGCGCGCGACAATACTCGACATCCACTTCTTTTTCCAGTTCCTGATGAAAGCCGATGCACACGTACGGCTCGGTCGGTCCGACGAGGATGATCGTGTCGGGCGAATCCGCATCGAGGGCGTACGCAATCGCGTGGTAAATCGTTTGCGAACGAACGGGGGGAACGAGTTGCAGATCGAGCAGACGGATCGTGTTCATGGCAACCTCATATTTACCAATTACCAATTACTGGTTATTAGTAATTGGTAATTGGTAATTGGTTAGTCTATGCACCGCATACAATTGATCTTCAATTCTTCGATCTTCTTTTGATACGCGGCGAACGCGGCGGCGGCATCAACGAGAAACGCGCGCTCGGCTTCCAGGTTCGTCGGTCGAATTTTGACGAGCCAGCCCGCGACGTACGGATCGCGATTCGCGATCAGCACATCGCGCGCGAACGCGGATTGATTCGTCGCGACCAGTTCGCACGACAGCGGCGCGGGAAACGGACCGACCCACTTGCCGCTTTCAATCGTCGCCAACGCCTTGCCGCGCGCGAACGTTTTCCCAGTCGCGCGAAATTGGATGTGAATCAATTTGCCGCACCGCGTCTGCGCGGGGTCGGTCATGCCGCACGTCGCCGTGCCAGCGTCATCAAAACGCACCCATACATCGTGCTCGACGTTGTAAAACAAATCTTCGGGAAACGCGCAACCGCGATAGACGTTCATGGTCAAATATGCCAAATGTGCCAAAGATGCCAAGGATGGCAAACGCGCCAAATGAGTAATGTACCGAAATCAGGACTAGGGCATCTTTGGCACGTTTGTCTTTCACTCACACTTGATTCCTTCTTTTTCCATAAACGCTTGATACGCCGCAACGCCATCTGCGCCGGTCACGAGCGCGGCTTTGTCCGCGTCCCAGTTCGTCGGCTTCATCCGTACGATCCAACCCGCGCCGTACGGATCGTCGTTGATGAGCGATGGCGTTTTCATCACCGCGTCATTCGACGCGACGATTTCGCCGGTGACCGGCGCGGCAACCGGACCGACCCACTTGCCGCTTTCGAGCGTTGCGACGCTTTTGCCTTTCTCGATCGGCTTGGTCGTTTTCTTGACCGTCGCGGAAACGAGTTTGCGCGCGAGATGTTGCGCGACATCGGTGATGCCCACCGTCACAGCGCCATCCGACTCGGGGCGCACCCACACGTGCTTTTCGACCAGGTAATGCAAATCTTCGGGAAGGTTGCATCCGCGTACCGTGCTCATGGTTTTCCCTCCTTGGAAAATCGTCTCGCGGATATTATCGGTACGGGATTATCTTTTGTCAATCCGGCTTGCGCGCGTGCGGCGATTTGCGCGCGGAGCGATTCGATCCACGCGACGATGCCCGCCGCCGCGCGCGTGGCTTGCACGGTTTCCGTTTCCAGGTCTTGCGCGACAAACCCGGTTTGCGCGAGTTCCTTGACGCGTTCGGTCAACTCGACGCGCGCGAGATTCGTCGCGCGCATCAACGCGGCAATGCTCTGTCCATCCGATTTTTCGAGCGCACGTAGAACCTGGTAATTGAGCGGATCGCACGCGACACGCAGCGCGCGCAACAGCCAATCGCGCGTCGTCGTTTCGATTTGCGCGTCGTCGCGCTGAAACGCCTCGACCCAGCCGACGAAATCGGTCGCGCTGTCCAGGCGATCAATGCGATCGAGTGCGATGAGCACATTGCGAAGACGCGCCCACAAACCGTCAACGAGTTCGTTCGTCGGATCGCTCATGCCGCCACCTTTTCCGCGATGGGCGTCGCAATGGGTTTGGCAGGTAGAGTCCCAGGTTTTAATTCCATCGCCTCGCCAACGAGTTCGATAATGTCCTTGACGATGATCTTGCCTTCGTTCCCGGAGGTTTTCACCGCGTCGGTGTACATCGCGACATCTTTCGGACACGCGACGATAAAGAGCGGAACGTCTTTGCGATCTGGGTTTGCCAGCGCGGTCAATGCTTCGCGGATACGATTCTCCGCCGGTTTTTCGCCGGGCACGCCCGCGCCTTTCCAAATCTGACCGCCGCCCGCGCCGCAGCAAAACGAGTTGGCGCGATTGCGCGGCATCTCGATCAATTCGACGCCGAGCCGTTCGAGAATATAACGCGGCGCGTCGAACGCGCGATTGTAGCGACCCAGGTAACACGGGTCGTGGTACGTGACGCGATATTTGAGCGCGCGCGCGAACTTGATTTTTTCTTCGCGCAATAGATACTCAATCGTGCGCGTGTAATGCGCGACCTGGTAGGTTTGTCCCAGTTTGGCGTACTCAAAGCGCAGTGCGTTCAACGTGTGCGGATCGGTCGTGATAATCCCTTCGCGAAATTTCGCTTGGCTAATCGCGGCGACGTTGTGCTCCGCGAGCATCTCGAACAAACCTTCTTCCCCGGCGCGGCGCACGTCGTTGCCGGAATTCCATTCCGCTTCGTGCAGAATTCCGAAATCCACACCGGCTTGACGCAGCACGCGCGCGAACAAGCGCGAGGATTCTTGCCCGCGCGGATCGAACGACGCGAAATCGCCGACAAACCAAAGATAGTCCACTTGTTCTTTGCGCGCGTCCTTGATTTTGAAATCGAGCGCTTGCGTCCATTTCGCGCGCGTGCGCGATGATTGTCCGAACGAGTTGCCCTGCTTGGAAAGATTCTCTAACGACTTTTGCAGATTCGCGTCAAGCGTGTCGCCTTCGGCGATGAGCGCGCGGCGAATATCAATAATGTCCACCATCGGCGTGTTGCCGACCGGGCACACTTCGACGCACGCGCCGCACGTCGTGCACGCCCACGCGGCTTCTTTCGAAATCGCAAACTCCCAGAGCGGCGGCGACGATTTACCGCCAACGAAATCCGCAAGGTGCTGATTGAGGTAATAGCGTTTGTTGATTTCGAGCGCGGCGGGCGAGAGTGATGTGCCAGCGGCGTATGCCGGGCACGCATCCTGACAGCGATTGCACATGATGCACGCGTACGAGTCCATCACTTGATGCCAGGTCAAATCCTGCAAATGCTTGGCGCCCGCGCCGTCTTCCTCGGTCGTCGCGACCGGACGGTCGCGGAAGAAAAACCAATTGAGCGGCGCGAAGAAAATGTGAATGTGTTTCGAGCGGACAAAGTACGGAAAGAAGAGCAGAATCAAACCGAGCGCGCTCCACCACGTAACGTGAATGCCGATCTGCAAAACCGGCGCGGGCAACTGCGCAAGCGGAATCGCCGCGAGACTCGCCGTGGGTTCGAGCCAATTGCTCTGCCCGTTCGCGGCGATTTGCATGCCGCGCCCGAGCCAGCGCGAGCCGACGTGCAATAGAATGAAAATGCCGACCGTGAGCGAATCGAAATGAATCGCGCCGGCGCGCACGTGCTCATTCAGCAAAACGTTCGCGCGAAAGTTGAACGCGGGATCGCGGCGGATGAATCGGCGGATCAACAGCGCGACCATGCCGGTCAGCGCGCCGACGCTCAACAAATCGGCGGCGAGGTCGTAAATGCTAAAGAGCCGCGCGAGATCGCCGGACCGGATCGTTTCAAATTCGGAAAAATAACCGGCGGCGGCGTCGAACACATTGACCAGAAAATAAAATGAAAAGCCGGCGAAAATCATAAAGTGAAAAACGCCGACGAGTGGGCGTTGAAAAAACACCGGCAGATTCGTGCCGACGACGAGGAGTTGCGCGAGGAGGCGCTCGCGCAATGTCGCGCGAATGTGTTGCCAATCGGGACGACCGCGCCCGCGTCCAATCGCGCGCACGATGCGGAACGCGTACACGCCCGACCAGGTTAGCATCACCGCGGCGAAGATGAGGAACGCGATTTTTTCAGGATACGTGAGCATCGAAACTCCGTCATCAGTATCCAGTGTTCGGTATTCAGTTTACGCGATCCTTTGCTCACTGAATACTGAACACTGAACACTGTTCACTGCGACTTGATCTTCTCCGTCAATGCCGGCACGACATCGAACAAATCGGCAGTGATGCCGTAATGCGCGACGTCGAAAATCGGCGCGTTGGCATCGGTGTTGATCGCGATGATGAGACCGGCGTCGCGCATTCCTTCGAGATGTTCCGGCGCGCCGCTGATGCCGACCATGAAATACATTTTCGGTTTGACGGTCTGTCCCGATTTGCCGACCTGACGCGATTTCGGCAACCAGCCATTGTCCACAATCGGTCGCGATGCGGACAACGCGCCGCCCAATGCCGCGGCGAGTTCTTCGACCAACGGAAGATTGTCCGCGTTCTGAATGCCGCGCCCAACGCTGACGAGAATCTCTTGCTTGGTAATGTCCACGTCCGCCGCTTCGGGTTCGATGAGTTGCTTGAAGCGCACGCCGCCATCGTTCGTCGTCACAGAAACTTGTTCGACGACGGGCGCGCCCGCGCCGCGTCCCGCGTCCGCGCTGAATGAGCCGGCGAGAATCGAAACGATCACCTGGTCGCCCGTCGCTTCGGCGTCCGCGAGCAGTTTGCCGCCGTACAGTTGCGCGGTCGCAATGATTTTTCCATCCTCGACGCGCACGTTCTTGCAATACGCGACGAGCGGGAGGTCGAGCGATACCGACACGCTCGCGGCGAGGTCCATCCCCATCGAGGTGTTCGCGATCATTACGACGCGCGGCGCGCGCGCGCGAATCAATTCCGCAAGCGCGTTCTTGTGCGCGATCGGCGTGAAATTCGCGAGCATCGGTTCGCCGATGTGCAGCACCGCGTCGGCTTTACCGAGTTGCGCGGCGAGCAGCGCATCGCCGATGAGCACCGCATTGAGTTTGCCGCCAAGCGCGTCCGCGATCTCGCGCGCCTTGCCCAGCATCTCAAAAGTAATGTCGCCGATTTTGCCTTTCAAGTGTTCGACGACGACGAAAACGTCGTTTGACATTGTGAGTTCTCCGTGGCGCGAATTGCGAACCGAAGTACGCAATTCGCAATCCGCGATTCGCCATTCGCTTTACTTGACCAATCCACGCTCTTTCAGAATTTCGACAACCCGCGCCGCCACCGCGTCCGCGTCGCCCTCGATCATCTCCGCGTGTTTACCATTTTCCGGTTTGAACAGCCGGCGAATCGCGATGCCGGCGTCTACTGTGCCATCGCGGGAAATGCTCGTCTCAATTTTCTTTTCCTTCATCATTGCGCGCACTTTGGAGATCGGCGCGTAACGCGGCGCTTGCTTGGCGGCTTGAATGCCGAGCACCGCCGGCAAGTCCACTTCAAATTCCGCGAGTAGCCCACCCGCGTATTCTTTGCGCACGACTGCGACCCTGCTATTCACTTGAACGCCGGTGATGACGCTGACGTGCGGGACGCCGAGATACGTCGCGAGCAAAACGCCGACCTGCCCATCCAGGTCTTCGACCGATTGCACGCCGGTCAGAATCAAATCGTGCGGCAGCGGCTTGATCGCATCGGCAAAAAGTTTCGCGGCTTGGTGGCTCGTCGCGCCGTTCGCAAAGTCGCCTTCGATTTTAATCGCCTTGTCCGCGCCCTTGGCGTAGCAAGTGAACAGCGTGTTGTCCACGTCCGGCGTATCGAGCGCGAGACACGTCACCGTGCCGCCGTGTTGTTCTTTCAACAGCAACGCTTGTTCGAGCGCCCAATCGTCAAACTCGTTGACACCCAGTTTCAAATACTCGCGATTCAACCCGGTACTATCGTCGTTCAGTTCGAGTTCTTCGATCAGGTCGGGAACTTGGCGGATACACACTATGATATTCACAAGACCTCCGGATTCGGAATTCTAAATTCGTAATTCGTAATTCGGACGATAGAACGTGAATTTCGAATTTCGAATTTCGAATTTACCCACGCATCGCTTCGTCTACCAACTCGATAATGTCGCGCACGATCAGTTTGCCCTCGTTGCCCGTCGCCTTCACCGCATCCTCGAATCGCGACACCTCGAATGGACAGCAGACCGCGAGAATGTCCGCGCCGGTTTCGACGGCTTCGATGACGCGGCGGTCCGAGAGACGCATCGTCGTGTGATCGCGCGTGAACGAATCGAGCCACATGCCGCCGCCGCCGCCGCCGCAACAATAACCGTTCGCGCGATTGCGCGGCATCTCGATGAGTTCGACGCCGGGAATCGCGCGCAACAAATCGCGCGGCGCGTCGTACTCGCCGTTATGCCGACCCAGGTAGCACGGATCGTGGAACGTTACTTTTTTGTTCAGCGATTTCTTGAACAAGGGTTTGAGTTTATCCGCCCTCGGCGCGAGGAATTGCGTGTAATGCGACACGTCGTAATTGCCGTTGTACTGCGGGTATAAATTCTTGAATGCGTTGAATTCGTGCGGACCCGTGACGACGAGTTTGTTGAATGCGTACTTGGCGAACGTCGCGATGTTTTGTTCCGCGAGCATTTCGAACAAACCCTTTTCACCCGCGAGCCGCTGCGAATCGCCGTCGTCTTTTTCTTCCGCGCCGAGAATTCCAAAGTCCACACCGAGCGCGGTGAACACGCGTGCCATCGCGCGCGCCGCGTCCTTGCCGCGTTGATGATACGAGGTATAGGTGCTGACGTACCACAACACGTCCACCGCGCGCTTGGCTTGCGCCATAATCGCGACCGGCACGCCGGCGTCTTTTGTCCAATCAGCGCGCTTGCGCGGATTCTCGCCGAGCGGATTGCCATAGCGCCCGGTGTTCTCGAATGCCTTTTGCAATTCCGGCGGCACCGTGCCCTTGTTCACCGCGACTTCGCGCACGGCGGGCATGATCTTGATCATATCCACTTGTTTGGGACACACGCGCACACAATTTTGGCACGTCGTGCAGAGCCACAAGTCCGGCGAGTCAACGAGCACCGTGCCCGTTTGCGCCTTGCGATAAATTTTGCGCGGTCCGTAATCGCCGACGATGTCCACCGGACAAACGCCGATGCATTTCGCGCATTGATAGCAGTACGCCAGCGACTCGCCGCCATCCAGTGCGGCAATCTCTTCGATGTTTTCCGGCGTGTACTGAAAAATCACGCGCTGTTCAAACATCCGATTCCACTGCCCGGAAATATCTACTCCGTCAACGACGATATTTTCTTTTTCGATAGGAGTGGCTTTTACGCTTTGAGGCATTTCGTTCTCCTTGAGGAGGGTCGCCAGTCGTCAGTCAACAGTCGCCAGTAAATTCATTACTGTTGACTGGCGACTGGCGACTGTGGACTGATTTTTAGTCCCAGCATCCGGCGCACCAAACGCGGCAACGGCGGCAGAACTTTGTGGAACTCGCGCGTGAGCCGCCAGGCGGTGACGCCGTACAAATATGCCGCGTATGTCGTCGCGAGAAAAGTATCAATCGCGAACGGGCGATCTTGCAAAGTCGTGGACAAGCCGCCGCGAAAAAGCCACTTGGCATCTTCGACTTCGGTGACCATCACGATGGCGCGCCCCACGCGCAGATACATTTGACCGGGCGAGTCGCCGTGTAGTTCCTTGTCGCCGTCGAGGAGCAGAGGCAAAACGCCGGTGCGCGATTCAGGACTGTACATCCAGCGGCTCCACAGCCAATAGCGTTCGGGAAAAGACAAGTGCAATAGTTCGCCGGCAAGTTCAACACCTTTGCCTTGGTTGATCGCCTGGGTCTCCGCCAGAAATTGATTGATGCGTACACCCAGGTCTTGCTCGTGTCCGTGCAAAAGTGATGTCAATGCGTTTTTGAATGCGCCGTTATCCGCGACATTCCATACTTGATCGCGATGGCGGCGCGTGACTGAAATCATCCTCAACAGCGATTCGATATCTTGAGCCGCAAGCGATTCGACACGTTCTGGCGCGCGCAGAAAAAGTTGAGCGCGTTGGCTTTTCTCGCCTAGTTCCTGAACGATCGGTTGCAGTTCGCTCCACTCGATTGTCTCAAGCGCGTCTTGAAGATATTCGCGCAGTTCTGGTTCGACGACGGCAGGCATTCCTTCACCTTAATTGCTGTGTGATTTTCGCGCGGCGGTTATGGCGCGCAACGACGCGAGACCCGCCATCGAAATCGTGTCATCCAAATCTTTCGGACCCGCCGCCGCGCCGGCGACAAAAATTCCGGGAATCGAAGTCGCGGTCGGATCGAGCGACTCGTGCGGCACATCAATAAACCCGAACTTGTTCTGCTTCAAACCCAGGACTTGGGCGACTTCCTTTGTGCCCTTGCTCGGTTCCATGCCAACGGAGAGGACAACCAAATCCATCGTCACTTCCATCGGACGACCCATCGTCGTGTCTTCACCGCGCACCAAAAGTTTGTCGCCCTTTTGAATCACTTCGGTGACGATGCCTTTGATGTAATTCACTTTGTATTTTTCCTGTGCGGGCCAATAGATTTCGTTTTCCCAATAACCGTACATCCGCATGTCAATGTAAAAGATAAACACCTTGCACGATGGAACGAGTTGCTTGATCTCAATCGCCTGTTTGGACGCGATGCCGCAACACACTTTGGAGCAGTACTCGTTGCCGATCTGCCGGTCGCGCGAGCCGACGCATTGAATAAAGCAGACGCGTTCCGGCAACGCGCCGTTCGAACGGCGCACGACCTGTTTGGCTTTCAGCATCGGTTCGAGATCGGCGATGGTGATTACATCGGGGTACTCATAGTAATTGTAAATTTGCGTCTCGCGCGCCGGATCGAAATGATCGAACCCGGTCGCGACGATGATCGCGCCGACATCCATCGTGTGCGCGCCATGATGGTTCTCGACCCTGACGCGAAAATCGCCGGCTTTGCCTTCCACGCCGACCACGCGTGAATTCAAATGCATTTCAACATGGGTGTGCTGAGTGATGCGCGCGATCATCTCGTCGAACGCTTCTTCCGCATCGCGAAAACCGTGCGTGAGCGCGGCGTACTGCGCGCTAATCGGCGTGCCGCCGAGACGCTCGCGTTTCTCGACGAGCACCGCCGTCAATCCCAGGTCGGCTACATTGTGCGCGGCTTCCAGCCCCGCCGGTCCGCCGCCGATAATCAACACGCGATTGTTTGCCATGTCGTCTCCTTCTCCGCAAGTTCAACCGAGTTCTCTGACTTCCCTCATTTCCTTTCAAAGGGAAATGAGGGAATCAAAGGAAATCATTTCACACTGTCGTCGGTACATTTTCGCGTTGACGAATCGGCGTATCGGAATCTGCCCAGGTCACGCCTTCTTTTTCGCCGCGCCGAATTTTCGCGAGGTCGTCTTCGAACTCTTGCCAGTACGGTTTCCAATCCAAACCAATCTTGTCGAGCAAGGGACGCCAATCCGCCGAGTGCCAATGCAGTTGCAGAACGCGAAACGGATGCGCGCCCATCGCGAGCGCGGCGAGTTGCGCGTCGGACAAGACCGGTACGCCGACTTTGAAATTGTGCGCCTTGCCGGAAAACTGACTCTTGTCGAGCGTCGTCACGCAACCGGTGTCGTGCGTAATGACGACATCCGGATTCGCCTCCATGATCATCACTTCGATCTTACGCTGAACCGCGAACGAGCGGGTAAAATCGCGCTGCACCAGGACGTGGCGAAAACCGAACCCGCAACAATCGAACCAGGTCGAGTAATCCGCTGGCGTCGCGCCGAGCGCCTGGATGAGTCCGGTCACGGTCGCGGTACGCTGTCCACCGAAAATTTCCCAATCATAAATCGCGTCTTCGGGAACGATTTTGTGATAGTGGCACGCCGGATGCACACACGCGGTTATGTTGCTTAGATCAAAGACCTGGCGTTTTGCAAATTCGTTTCGCAATGCGTGCATCCACTCGCTATAGTGGACGATTTCTTCGGGGATGACGAGCGGCTTGCCGATTTTGTCGAGGACGCGGCGCACACCGTCGCGCAAATCCTGATGCTTGACGAGTTGCTCGCGCGCTTCCTTGTAATGACCGAACGACGTGCCGCAATGAATCGTGGGAAAATAACCGGTTTCGTACGCGGCGGCAAAGTTGCGCATCATCACCGCGGCTTGCGCGACCGCGTTCGAAGTGGCGGACGCGTAATAGTTCCAACCCGTGCAGGAGGTTTGATCGGTAGGGTCAATGAAATCTAATCCGAGTTGACGATGCAGCCAAAAGATCGAGGTCGAATAACCGGGGATGTGACCGCATTGTCCGCACGATTTGTGATGCCAGGTTTTCTGAATCGGAATTTTTTTCGTGCGCCCGAACTTGGTCAGCACCTCGACGTAGGGTTCGGGCACGCGCTGGACGATGATCTCACCCTTGTGCTCGAGTTCGAACAATTCCTCGCGCATGTCGTGAGTCGGGGCATCATTGGGATCGCGTGGAAAGATTTGCGCTTTGCGCGCCTTGATTTGATCCAGGTCTACGGTTGCGGTTTTCATTGCTTGCTCCTATCGGTGCTGGAAGTTGGAGGTTAGATGTTGGAGATTGGAAATTGGAAACGTCGTTTCCACGCCGTCCAACATCTATCCCCCAATTTCCAACTGCTAATTTCCAACATCCAACTTCCATTTACTCCATCCACTCGGTCTCCGCCAATTCTTCTTCGACGACTTCGGCGATGAGGTCGTGCAAGCCAGGGTCAACTTCTTTGATAAGATCGAGATTGCCGGTCGAATACCAGATGTAATAGAGTTCGCGCAAGGTCTTGGCATCCGTCTTCCACGCCGCGTCGGTCACGCCGCGCATCGTTTCCGTTGGAATCGCCAGACGCCACTCGCGCATATTGTCGCTGAACTGTTTGACCCAGGGTCCCCAATCCGGAAAAAAGTCTGGGCGCAACATATCGGGCGAGACCTGGTTGCCTTTGAGCATCACCTTGTAAATGACGCGGCTATAACCCTGCAACACTTCGCGCGTTTCTTTCAAACCGTTGCGGACGGCGACTTCGCGGATGAGCGTGACGAGACCACCCGGATTATTTTGGCGCGGGCAACGGACGCATGAAAAACATTGCGCGCAATTCCAAATGTCGTCCGCGAGGATTTCGTAAAAGCGATCAATGTCTTCGCGCGCCATTGTTTGCGCGATGACGCGCGGGCTGTAATCGTAAAAGCGCGCGCTCGGACACGCGGAAACACAGATGCCGCATTCGTAGCATCCGTAGAGATAATCGTTATAGCGCTCGTCCGCTTTCACTTGATCGAAAAGTTGTTGTTTCGTTTCTTGCGGAACGTCGGCGTATTTGGAATTATCGCGATAAGCCACAAGTCCTCCGGGTTGGAAATTGGAGGTTGGAAGTTAGAGATTGGAAACGACATTTCTAGTTTCCAATTTCCAACTTCCAATTTCCGAAATCAGAACGCGATCACCGCGTCCGCTTCGAGCGCCATATCGTTGAACGCCGCGCCGCCGATCATTTGCACACCTTCGATCAGGTCTTCGACGACGTACCCGTGCAGATCGAGACTGGGTTGACAGACGTAGAGTTTCACGCCGAGGTCAACGGCTTGGTCAATGAAATGGCGCAAACGCGCGCCGCCGCCCGCCGCGCGCGGAATCTGCAAGGTTTCCGGCACGCCTTTTTTCAAGAGCGTGGGACCTTTCATCGTAAAGTAAATGCCCACTTCGATGTCCATCGCGGCGGCGGTGGACGCGAGATAGAACGGCGTCGCGGCGCGTGCGGGGTCATCGCATCCGTGTGTCTGAACGTAGAGAATTTTTTTTGTGTCGTCGCTCATGGGTCTCCAATGGAAGTAAACAAGTAAACATGTAGATATGTATCCAATCGTGCGACGGTATCCTGGTTTACCTGTATACCTGTATGCTGGTCTACCGGCGTACCATCATACAAAGAGTTGCACATCCGCGTCTGCCGCGTATTCGAGAAACGTCGCCGCGCCGCCGATGCTCGATTCCGGAACAAAGTCTTCCTTTTTGAAACCGAAAACATCCATGGTCATCTGGCAAGCGATCAATTTCACATCCAACTCAATCGCCATCGCGCGCAGTTCGGGAATGGAGGCAACGCCCTTGTTCTTGAAGGTTTGTTTCATCAGGGTCGTAGCGAGCGCATTGAAACCAGGGACGGACATCATTGCGGTTGGAATGGGCCAACTGATATTTTGAAATCCTTCCGGACCGAACGGCATTTTCATCGGCATGGCTGGGTTGCCCAACGGAGACACCGCCGCGCCAATGTCTTTCAAGAGGAGCGGCAAGCCATAGAACGTGAAAAAGACGCCGACCTCCCAGCCCATCGCGCCGGCAGCCGTGGCGAGAATAAAAGGTGGGTACGCATAATCGAGCGTTCCGCGGCTCGCAATCAGCGCCAAGCGGCGCGGTGCGTTTGGATCAGACTTGGACATGGTAATCCTCCTGCTTTCGTCAGCTAGTCAGATAGTCATGTAGTCGCGTAGTCGAAAAACTCACTGCCGATTCGACGATTGGACTACTCGACAACTGACTATTTGGTTCGCCGAATAAAAAAAATGAACGTGCCGTTCTCTTCGTGCGAGTCGAGCAGTTCATTGCCGGTTTGACGCGACCAGGCTTGCATATCCGCGGGCGCGCCTTTATCTGTCGCGATCATTTTGATGACTTGACCGATTTGCGCAGCTTTGACCTCTTTGCTAATTTTGACGATCGGCATCGGGCAGAGCATCCCTTTACAATCGAGCACGCGATCCGCTTCGAGAATCGTCGCCATGTCTCCTCCTTTTCCTGGGGCGTACTGTGACGCTCGAATTCTAAGCTAGCCGCGACAAAAATACATCCCCCCGCAGGGTGAGATGTCTCACCCTGCGGGGGGATTTCGAGTTGATCGAGTTTCTTGGTTCAGTTCAGCGCGATCAGTCCTTCGCGTAAGGCAACCATCACCGCTTGCGTGCGATTCGGTTGCTCCAGTTTCGCCAAGATATTTTTCGCATGAGTCTTGACGGTTTCTTCGCTGATAGATAACTGGGTCGCGATTTCGCGATACGTCGCGCTGGATGCCATCGCTTGCAGAATTTCACATTCGCGCGAGGTCAGCGCGAATTGTTTGGGGGGCTGTGGGCGCGCGCGCGCGTCCCGCATTCGTTGGATCATCCGCTTGGTCAAATCCGGTTGTAGATATGTTTCTCCCGCGCCAATCGCGCGAATCGCCCGGGTCAATTCCTCCGGGCTGACGTCTTTCAGGATATACCCATCCGCGCCGGCATCCATCGCTTGGATGATCTCCGCTTCGTTTTCAACGCCGGTCAAGATGAGCACGCGCGTGTGCGGCAGCGCACTCTTGATTTTACGCGCCGCCGCGCTTCCGCTCAAGCCCGGCATTTTCAAATCCATCAGAATCAAATCGGGCGCGAGTTCTTTGGCGCGCGTGACGGCTTCGCCCCCCGTACTGGCTTCGCCGACAATTTCGAAATCTTTTTCGAGACTGAGCACCATTTGCAGTCCGCGACGTACGACCTGGTGATCATCCGCAAGTAGGATTCGCATTGGGTTCTTTCTCTGGCGCGAGGGGGACGCAATTATGCAACTGCACCTCGATCCGCGTGCCGGTTTGGGCGTGGCTTTGAATTTGCACATCGCCGCCGATGGCGTGCGCGCGTTCGCGCATGCTCGTCAAGCCAAAGCCGGTGTGGGACGTTCCAGTTTCATGCGCTTCAAAGCCGCATCCATTATCTTCCACCACAAGATGCGGCGGTTGACTCTGCAAGTCGAGCGTCACGACGGCGCGGGTTGCGCCAGAATGTTTGACGACGTTTGCCAATCCTTCTTGCGCGATGCGCAAAACATTTTTGCGGACGCTCGCCGCGAGCAGATTGAACGTACCCTTGACCTCGACTTGGACGGCGAGCGACTTGGGTGGTCCGAGTTTTTGCAGATACGCCATGATCTCGGTATTGAAATCCATCTCGCTTAACGCGCCGTCCCAGATATTGAAAAGGGAACGCCGTAAGTCACTGAGCGTCCGCGCGGCGACATCACGCAGCGCGACCAGTTCCGTTTGCACCTGGGCAGATTGCGCGGGCAATAATTTGATACAACCGTCAAGCGTGTAGACGATCCCGAACAACGACTGCGAAGCCGTGTCGTGAATCTCCATCGCGATGCGATTGCGTTCTTCTTCCACCGCGAGTCGTTGCGCGCGCTCGATACACAACTTGGTCGAGCCGAGCGCAATTGCCGCGTGTTCCGCGACCGATTCGAGCGAGCGAATACTTTCCGGACTGATCGGCGCGCCGCTTCCTGGATTATCCACCACCAGGACGCCGACCGGATGATCGCGCATGTACAACGGCAAGATCGCGTACTGTTTAAACCCCAACCGTTGATTCATGGCTGGATCATTCGTCGGCGGTAGCCCATCGGCAACGTAGGCGGGCTTGCGTTCGACCGTGACTCGTGCGAGAACGCCGGCATCGTGATCGAGAGGAATTTCCGTAGTGTGAAATAATCCTGCGGGTGTTTGCGCGCCTTCATCCCGGCGATGCATCAGCCAGCCGATCAGCGTATTCCGTTCGGGGTCAACGAGCGCCAAGGTCGCGCGTTCAAAACCCATCGCGTTCGTAATCGTCGTCAGAACGATCTCTTGCACATCGGCGACATCTACGGCGGAGGACTGCATCATCAACGCCAGGTTGTGAATAGATTCGAGTTCGCGATTGGTGCGTTCGAGGATCGCGTTATTGCGCGCCAACAACGCGCGATCCTCGCGGATATGATTCATCAGGATGGACGCGTACCCAAAGAGCATCGCGATAAGATAGAAACTGATAATCTGCGTCAGGACGCGCAGGAGGTCTGCCGGTGAAAAGTTAGGGAGCGCGGTCAGACCGTAAAAAATCGTCAGCGCCGAAGCGGTCAACAATGCGCCGCGCATCTGGAAGAAGAACGCGGCGGCAAGGAGTGGACTGAGCGCGTACAGGTAGTACAGACTGGACACGTTGCCGGTCAGCGCGATGAATACCGCGACAATGACCAGGTCTATACCAAAGACGATTGGAAAATGAGTGACGAGGCGATTGACGCGCGGATAAAAAACGGTGAGGAAGAAATTGTCCACGAACGCGGCGAGAAAGACCCAGTGGATATTCGGATCCGTCTCGGTTGCCAACCCAAGCGCCAATAAAGGCGGCAGGAGACTGAGCCAACGATAACTCAGCAAAAAGAGAAAAACGGTTTGTTCATCGGCAGTCCGTTTCAGCCATCGCTTGAGCATTGAATGCGCCCTTCCTCATCTGTGCATTCCGATTCCCGGGGGCGGCAATGAAGTGCTCGATTTTTTCAAATGATAACATAGCTTTACTGTTCACGCAAGACACCTGAGATGAATGTGAGGGCTTTGTCAAAGTCGCGCCGGTCTGTCATTGCGACGTTGTGCGTGTCAAGCTGCGGGTGGCGTGTGTAAGGGAAGAAACTTGCCGAGACTCAGGTCTCACGGACTTGGCAAGTCTGATGTTTTTGAACAGAAGACACAAGACATTCACACGATCCCTGGAATCCCAAGGGTCTTGCTAGCCAAATCCAGTGTCCAGCCCAACAACACGCGTTGGGCGCCATAGGGCGTGAGCCACCACTGCTCGAACAGAATCTTGCCCCAGTGCCACGCTTTGCCCAATCGGCGCAGTTCGACCTGCGGAGATGGTTCACCGAAAAAATTGCCAAACGCAAACCCCGCGATGCTTTCGCCCGCCTCCAACATGCAATAGCCATGCCCGTAGAACGAATCCTGAGCACGCGCGCCCGCGACCTCCGCTGCGATGCGCCGCGCGACAACTTCTGCCTGTGCGTGCGCGAACACGCCTGCCTTCGGCAACATCAATGGCACATCGGGTTTCCAACGACCAGGGATGGAGATCGCCGTGACATCGCCCAACGCGAAAACATTTTCGTATTTCGTCGCCAGCGTCGCGCGATCAACTGGAATCCAACCGGCTTCGTTCGCCAGACCCGCCTCGCGCGCCAAGCGCGGACCGCGATGCGGAGGAATCGCGACGAGCATATCGTATTTGAACGACGCTTGGTTTTCGAAAAACAATTCGCGCGTTTGAGGATTGACAGAGGTTAGTTTGCGCAAGGCATGAAAGACGATTCCTTGAGAATCGAGCATTTGGCGAACGGCATCGCCGAGCGCGGGACCCGCGACGGGCATCGGTTGTGGCTCGGGAGTGAAGAGATGCACCGCGACCTTGTCGCGGATGCCGCGCCGCCGAAACGAATCGGCGATGAGCATCGCGCCTTCGTGCGGCGCGCCGGGACATTTGTAGGGCAGTGCGCTCACGACCACCGCGATGGTTCCACCATCGAATTGCTGCAACGCATTGCGCAATTTTGTCGCGCCCTCGATTGTGTAATACGTGTGTGCCGTATCCAAGCCAGGGATGGCTTCAGGCGCGAGTTCCGCGCCAAGCGCGACGATGAGGTAATCGTAGTTCAGTGTTTGTGTGCTCGTCTCAACACGCTGACTCGCCAAGTCAATCGCGCGCGCCGCGTCGATCACGACTTCGACACCAGGGCGCACGAGTTGCCGCACCTCGCGCGTGATTTGCGCGGGCTGACGGTCGCCCGTCATCAACCACAAAAAAGACGGCGCGAACGCGTGCTGCGCGTTTTTCTCCACGAGCACGATGCGATGCTGGCGGGGCAATCGTTGCCGCAACTCGTTTGCTGCGACCAAGCCGCCCACACCGCCGCCCAAAATCAAAATCGTTTTGCCACTCATCGGCTTCTCCTTCTTGGAATCTCGCCGGCTTCGGCGAGTCAAGTTTTATCAGTGCTCACAACTCACAGCGCGCCGATCACACGCGTGTGCTGATCGAACAAATCCACCAGTCGCGCGTACTCCACAACCTGAATCTGCTCGCGCACTTGGCGCGGCGTGAATCCGCGCAGGTACAAGTCCTCGCTCAACGCATAGCAGGCAATTTCGTGTGGCAGTTCGCGCAATGCGGTTTCGCCCTGGAGCGCCGCGAGAACGCCATCTTGCGCAAGAAATAGCGACACGGCTTGTCCTTGTTCGTGGAACGTGCGCGTCAACTGCCAAGCGCGTTGGGCGTTCACGCTGGATGGTGCGCTGTTAACAAGCATCAACACAGTATCCATCGTTGGCTCTAACCTCCAATCTCTAATCTCTAACATCCAACTTCAATACACCATGACTATTTCACTCGCCAACACAAGACGCGCGAGACCGTCATCGTCAATGCAATCCACCCCTGGTAATACCTGCGGATCATTCAACAATCCGCGTGCTTGGGCGGATGGAACATGCATGTACACGCGCGTACCTTTCGCGATGCCTTTCGTCAGTGGCTCGGCGAGCGAAGTGATCCCCGTGTTACCCGCATCCTGCCCGCCGCGCGCAAGGTACACACCATCGTCTACCAAGAGCACATTCGTTTGAATGCCATCGCCGAGCGCGCCGCCCATATGTCGGATTGCCTCCGCCGCGTGAATCTGACCGTACGGCGGACGGCGAATCAAAATCGCCAGTGAATTCTTTGTCGTCATTTCTCAACCCCCCAGCGTAATGAACACATCGCTCGATTTCATCAAGCCAAACAATCGTTTCATCGAACTCGGTTCCGCACCAGGCAAAAAATCGTCTGCGCCAATGCCGCGAAAGTTCAGACACGTCCCGCACAATTCGACATGCAAGCCGCGCGCCATGAGTTCGGCGAATTCCTTGCCGGCGTGCGGCAGACCTTTTGGATTTTGGTCGCGCGAAAAATTGTGCACGCCATCCGCCGAGGCGAACAGGTTGACCGCGTAACCCTGGTCAAGCGCGGCGCGCGCGAGTTCGATTGCCGTGTGCGTGTTCTCGTACGCATACGGCGTCGTCGTCAGAAACAAGGTCAATGTTTTCATCCTCGTTCTTCGGTTCCTCCTTTGGAAAGTGATGATTGTATCGCCTGTCGCACAATCCCGTGCCTGTGCGACGATGGTACCACAGGTAAGACTAGGCAACCGATTGAGCGGACATGAGCGGGAGTAATTCTTCCCAGTTCGCTTTCGCCGTTTCGACAAACACACCCCAATAGCCGCCCTTGCCCAGAACGACCGTGTAATCGCCTCCCGAATACATCCATCCATGCTCGGGTATCCAATTGTCCTCGCTGAGCGCGGTGAATGATTGCGCCAGCGTCTCGAATGTCATCGTGACCAACGCGCAAAACCGAGCGATCATCGCCGCCATCTCCGGCGACACATTCTTCTTCGCCTTGTAATCCGTACATTTTCCATCGGGGGTGAATTCAAATGCAACAGTGACGCCGTCAATTTTCAAGAGATCATCCAGGGTTGCTGTCATTTTTTTCTCATCCTATTTCAGTTCAACCACACCGGGCTTGGTGTCCACCAGAAACCAGGTCTCCATCTCGCCCTTTCCCTTGATCATCACCTTGCCGCGCGGCTCACAAATGAATTCATCCTTGAGGAGTTCGTACGTCGCGCGCGTGATTTGAATCTTCCCAGGAACGCCATGCGACTGCATTCGATTTGCCGTGTTTACCGTGTCGCCGAACAATTCAAACGCGAATTTCTTGCGCCCAATCACACCCGCGACAATCGGACCCGAATGAATCCCGATGCGAATCTCCAAGCGCCTTCCAAAGCGCGGTGGAATGCTTGCCATGTACGCGCCCATCTCGAGCGCCAACCGCGCGACGGATTGGGCATGCTGGGCGTTCGGTCGCGGTACGCCGCACGCTGCCATGTACTCATCGCCCACCGTTTCGATCTTTTCCACGCCGCATTGGTCAACGAGCGAATCAAAGTGGGAAAAAACCTGATTGAGCAATCCAACCATGTCCCGCGGCGACAATTCGGCGGCGAGGGGTGTGAAGTTGACCAAGTCGGCAAACAAGATACTAACCTGGTCGTAATGATCGGCAATCGTCCCACCCTGGTTTTTCAGAATCTCCGCAATCTCCTTGGGCAGGATGTTGAGCAGGAGATTCTCTGATTTCTCCCGTTCCGCGCCTAAAAGTTTGTAGGCGATATCTTTTTGGTTGATGAAGAAAATTAACAGCGCGAACACAATCGCGGAAATCGCGCCCACATTCAACACGAAGAAAGTAATGACCAGGGATGACGAGAGATTGTTCGTCGTCCGCAGGTACGTCTGGAGAAAACCGCTGATCACGACCAGCAACAGATAAAGCGCAAACCAACGTACGGCTTGCCGCGGTCCCGCGAAAATGAGCGCACCAATCGGGCAAATCAACGACCACAGGATCACCGCGCTCGAATTGATAAACCCACCCAGCGCGATCTGGAGCAGAAACGGCAGGAGCAAAATCAGCAACAATTGCGTGAAACGAAAACGCGCATAATCGCGTCGCCGCGCAAAAACGAAAATGCTCAGGACGGACAAGGCGGCATAACTCCCTGGAATAATTCCGGCGATCGGTTCACCGAATGCAAAGTACATCATGCTCCAGACAGTTCCCGCCAAGATGATCGCGGGGCTGACGCTCGTCATCAGCGATTTTTGGAGGCGTAATTCCTCGCTATCGTCGGCGCTCACGCCGATGCGCGCGGTGAACGCGAAATACGCTTGAAGGAAACGGCGCAACATCGCAACCTAAATCACTTTCAATGAATTGGGGTTCGCTGAGGGTACAGTCTTCTGTCGCGCGGGCAAGGTTTCATACATCACCCCGGCGACGATTACGCCTGAAAAAAAAGTCAACGCGCCAATCGCGGCAATCGCAATCGGAATGCCGAGCCAATCTGCCAGCAATCCTGACAGCAGCGCACCTATCGCGTACCCGCCATCGCGCCACAAACGATAAACGCCGACCGCCGTCGCGCGCCAATCGGGATGCGCGACATCGGATACGGCGGCGAGCAACGTCGGATAAACGAGCGCGGTGCCGATGCCGAGCAGAATCGCGCCGCCGAGCCAGACTGCGAATGCTTTGCCGATGACAAACAGCGCGATGCCGATGGCTTGCACCCACATCCCCGCGACGATCATCCACTTGCGTCCCCAGCGATCCGAAAGCGCGCCCGTGAACAGTTGACTGATGCCCCACACCCCAGGATAAATGCCGGCGATGATTCCGATTTGTTCGAGTGATAGTCCTGCGCCCGCGAGAAAAATCGGCACAAGCCCCCACACCATCCCGTCGTTGAGATTGTTTATCATCCCGGCTTGACTCGCGGCAAAGAGCGCACGGTCGCGCCAACTCGTCAGCAATAGAATCTCTGCAAAAGATTTCTTTTGAGTTCCCGCAGTTCCCTCAGTTCCTTTTTTCCCTTCGCTTGGAAATGAAGGAACTGAGGGAACTGCGGGAACGAGTATTGCCTCATGCCGCGCGTGTCCACGCGTTTCGCGGACGAAGAAGAGCGAAAGCAACAAACCCAGTGTGGCGAACGCGATGCCTGGGAGAAACGGCGCGGGACGCAAACCAAAGTGGGCGGCGAGATAACCCGTGCCGAATGCGGAGAGCGAGACGGCGACGTAACCCGCGAATTCGTTCAGCCCCATCGCGAGTCCGCGTTGTTTGGGTCCAACGAGATCAATCTTCATAATGACGGTGGTAGACCAACACAGACCTTGATTGATTCCCAGGAGCACATTCGCGAAAACGATCCAGCCCCAGCTCGGCGCGAGAATGAGGAGAAATGGCACCGGCAATCCCGCGAGCCAACCGGCGACGAGAATCCGCTTGCGCCCGATGCGATCGGAGAATCGTCCCGCCAGCAAATTGGCAAATGCTTTGACGATGCCGAAACTGACAAGGAACGAAAGAATGACCGAGCGCGCAACGAGTCCGAAATCTTGCACGGCGATCAGCGGAACGATAGTGCGTTCCAATCCGACCATCGCGCCGACGAACGCGTTGACGATGACGAGGAGCGCGAACTGTTCCCAGTTTGCGCGCAAGCCGAGCGCGATGGGTTTAGGCATCGCCCCGCACCACAGGATAGCCCGCGCTTGACCACGCACTAAAGCCGCCGTACAACAATCGCAAGTCGCGATACCCGCGTCGTTCCAACACAGAAATCGCCACCGCCGAGCGGTCGCTGTGGCCGCAGTGAATGACGAGCGGTTCATCTTTTGCGATGGGCAGGTCGCCAAACGGCAAACGTCCGCCTTCGATGTGAATGGCGCGCGGCAAATGTCCCGCGCGCCATTCCGCATCTTGCCGCACGTCGAGCGCACGCAGCGCATTGCCGCGCGCGTACGCAGAGTGAAATTCTTCGACCGAAATTACGGGCACGCGCGTTACAGTCAACGCTTCCGCTTGCCATGCCGCGATGCCGCCGTCGAGATAGCCGCGCAAGTCGTCATAACCGATGCGAATGAGTTGACGCACGGCATCCTCGCGCGCGGTGGAATCATCCCCGATCAAAATGATCGGCGCGCGAAAGGGCAACACCCAGCCCGCCCAGGTGCTGAGCGGCGACGCGAGGGAAATGCCGAATGAGTTGGGAATATGCCCCGACGCAAATTCGCGCGGCGTGCGCGTGTCCACGACGATGCTACCTTGCGCCATGTGCTCGCGCACTTGGCGCGGCGAGAGAGGTTCCAGGATCGGAATGCCGTCCAACACTTTCGTGCCGAGTTGATTGACGGCACGCAGATAATTGAAATAGATCGGATACGAGGGTAGATTGCCGAGTGCTTGCGCGATGAATTCTTCTTCCGATGTTGCGCGCGTGAGTGGATTCGCTTGTCGCTCGCGTCCAATCGTGCTCGCGCGATCTGGACTCGACAGCGCGTTGCAAAACGATCCCGCACCGTGCGTTGGATAAACTGCAACGTCGTCGGGATAGCGCAACAATTTTTCGTGAATCGTCTTGTACGACAAGCGCGTCAGCGGTCGTGTGATATGATGCCCCAGCAGATCCGTGCGCGCCGCGCCGCCGACGATGAGCGCGCCGCCGGTGAACAACGCGGTAGGTTCCGTGCGCTTCTCTTCAATCAAAGCGAAACTGATGTGTTCGGGCGTGTGTCCTGGCGTCGCGAGGACGCCGAGTTTCACATCGCCGAGCGAGAGCGCGTCGCCTTCCTTCAACCGCAGGTAATCAAATGCGAGATTTGAATCTGCACTTGCGCCAATCGTGACGGCGTACTGCGCGGCGAGTTCGCGCGCGCCCGAAACGAAATCGGCGTGCAAGTGTGTGTCGAGCGCGTGCGTCAAATGCAGACCTAATCCTTCAGCAATGCGGACGTAGCGATCAATATCGCGCTCGGCGTCAATCACGACGGCTTGCCGTGTTTGTTCAGATGCGACGAGATAGGACGAGTTGCCGAGATTTTCATCCACGACTTGTTTGATGAGCATGGAGTAACCTCCGCGCTATTCGACAAACGCAAGCGAGTAGCCCGCTTGCTGCCACTCGTGCACGCCTTCTTCCAAGCGCGCCACGCGAAATCCTTTGCGAACTAATTTCTCCGCTGCCTCATCCGCCAGAACGCAGTACGGACCGCGACAATAGGCAATGATGGTACGACGGCGCGGCAATTCGTTCAGCCGTCGTTCAAGTTCATCGAGTGGAATCGAGACCGCCTTGGGCAAATGACCTGCCACATACTCAGCCGTCGGGCGAACGTCGAGCAGAACCGCAGACCCATTTTGCAAACGCACACGGAGATCATCTAGCGATACGCGTTTGAACTCGTGCCGGCGCGCGCGGTAAGCGTCGAGGGTGCTGCTCACTTGATCGAGTTGCTGTTCGGCGACGGTGCGAACTTGGAGCCACAATTGAGTCACCAAGGGATCGGAAATACGATAGCGAATGTACAAGCCTTGTCGCTCATCCATCACCAAGCGCGCGCGTTTAAGCCGTTGCAGATGTTGCGACGCGTTCGCGATGCTCAGGTTCGCTTCGCGCGCCAAGTCTTCGACGGTGCGCGAACCTTGCGCCAGCAGGTCAAGCAGTTCCAGGCGATGGGGGTTCGCCATCGCCGCGGCAATGCGCGCAAAGAGGCGATACAATTCGCGCTTGGAGTGATGCACTCCTGTTTTCGCGTGGGGCATCAAGACGCTCCTTTTGATATTCAATAGATTTATTGAATACTAACACACCCATGGGCGTTTGTCAATTCTCCCAATCGGCAAGGGTGTCCGTCAAAATCTTGGAACACTCAACCTTGCGAAGGTTTTGACGACAATTCAAATAGGATTGCCGTTCAACCTTCGCAAGGTTTTTTCACCACCCAAAAACTTGACGCACACCCAATCGGCACAGCGCCGCGTTGTTTGATTCGGGATCGCGATAGTAACGCCCGACGTAAGGGAACCTTCACACGGGTCGTCGTGGGCGCGTCCATCGGAATTTTGAAGATGCCGTGTCGTGCGCCAATCCAGCGTTTTAATAAATAAATAAACAGGCAGGACTTGCAGTCCTGCCTGTTTTACTAACGTATTCACAACTTGCCGCGCGTTTCTCTGAGCGAATAATTGCTTTATTCTTCTTCGATCATAGCAGTAGAATCGTGAAGCCGCCTCTCACCGACGAGGGTTAGCTCGCTTTGGTGACGTTCGTTGCTTGGGGACCCTTGGGACTTTCACCAACGGTGAATTCGACTCGGTCACCCTCGTTCAAGCTGCGATAGCCATCGCCCGCATCCTGAATTTCGGAAAAGTGAACAAACAGATCCTTGTTCCCTTCGTGAGAGATGAACCCGTACCCCTTTGCCGCATTGAACCATTTAACCGTTCCAGTCACTCGATCAGCCATTTTCTTGGCTCCTTTCGTGGAAATCTTCCGGGACTCGCAATTCGAGAAAAAGAAAAAGCACCTCGGCTCTGCGGCATTTCCTACCAGAGACTTAGTGCTCACCAGGCTCAGAATTTGCTGTTCCGTACTGACCCTAGTATACCCGGATTACTATCCTTGTCAAACTGGACTTGCGGTGGAATAGGCAATCGCATCTTGACCAGACAGCATCTTCGGTAAATCATCTGCATCCCAGGTGGCTTTGAGCCGTTTGGTTGGGTTTACGATGTGGTGAACCCTGACTCGGTAGGGTGCTACCAATCAAAATCACATGGCGCAAGAATGGGGCAACGCTTGAACATGGAACGAAAAGAGATTGAACTGTTCTACGCGTCATCAGAAAATCAGCAGTAATTTTTTACTGCATCTTCTTCCATCGTTCCATAATCGCCCGGTTCTCGTTTACATTTTCAAGAAACGATTGACGCCATTCGGCATCGCTGATCTTCTCGGCGCGCTGCATTAGATCGCGGTAACCCGCTTCGATCACTTCGCGTGGCGATAGACCTGGAATCTCGATTACGCTCGCTACATCTGCTACGCACAAGTACGCTCTGGATGGATTGTCTACCCTATCGCTGCCACGTTCACGCAGATATGCCCATACTTCAGCCGCCAATTGCTGTGCTTGCTCTCGCTGCCCCTGCTTTAGCATGCAGCGCGCTTCCACCGCCTGCACATTTGTCCCCCGCGGTTTCGCACCCACACTGGCATACACGGCGCGGGCTTCTGCCAGGTACGCCGCGGCGGCGGCATAATCACCCGCATCTTCAAGGATAAATCCTAGATGAGTTAGGCAGACCGCCAGACTGTGTGTTCGATAGCCCGTCGTCCTGAGTTCTAGCAGCGCTTGCTCTCCAATTGCACGCGCCCGGTCCCGGTCGCCACTTTGCCAATACACGTGGCTCAGATTGTATCTGTACGTGGTCTGCGAAGCCAGGTCGCCCAGAGATTCAGCAAGAGCCAGTCCTTCCTCAAACGCGGCGCGAGCATCAGCCCAGTCGCCCAACTGGGCAGAAAGAATCCCGACGTTTACATTGAACCGACTCTCTCGGTAACGATCGCCCATGCGCCGCACCGTCTCCCTGCTCTGCTGCATGAACAGCAAAGCGCGAGACAGATCGCCTGCATCAGCAAAGTAAACCGCTATGCCAACAAGAACACCGGCTTGGACTCCCTCATCCGCAACCCCGGGCAGTTTTGCCAGAGTGTCTTCAACTGCCTCGCGCGCGGCATTCCATTGCTTGAGGCGAGTCAGCGCCTGCGCCTTACCAGACAGCATTTGCACCTCGATCACATGATCTCCCGCCCGCACTGCCGCAACGATTGCCGCTTCGCTTGCTCGTAGCATTAACTGGTGATCATTCATGCGCGCGGCATACTGCGCCTGCCGCCGAAATGCCTGCGCCCGCCAGTCATCATTCTCACAGGCATCAGCCAATTCCAGCAACGCTTCGATATCCTTCTTCTGCGCCGCGCGCACCTCGCGCAAATTGAGTACGGTCTCTCGCCCGTACAGCGCGCGCCAGCGCCGCTCTCGGTCGGTTGGTTCGATCTGTTCCAACGCGCGATCGAAGAAGACTTTGGCTTCTTGCGTCGCGCCGTGCTCAGTCGCCTGCTCGCCCGCGCGCAACCAATAGTCAATCGCCTGGGTTGGCAAACCCGCATTGGCATAGTGGTGCGCCAAGACTTCGGGCTGGGTTTCGGCTGTTTTGGGAAAGCGCGTTTCCAGGGTCTCGGCGATTCGCCGGTGATAATCTTGGCGTGTGCGCGTGAGCAACGAGGCATACGCCGCTTCCTGCACCAGACCATGCTTGAAGCTATACGCCACCTGGTTCTGCGGATAGACCAGTCCCGCGTCTATGAGCCGGGCTAGGTCGCTTTGCAATCGCCGTTCGTCAAATGGCGCGACGGCGTGTAGAACAGGGTAGGAAAAATCGCGACCCAGGGTCGCCGCCCACAGAGCGGTTTCTTTCGCCGCGCCCACATGATCGAGGCGCGCCATCAGCGAGTCGCGCAGAGTCGCGGGGAGCGCAACCTTCAAATTCTGATCTTCGATTAGCGCTTCGGTCAGTTCTTCGACAAAGAGCGGGATGCCGTCGGTTTGGGTGACGATGCGCTGGCGAACCTCGTCGCGCAAGGAACTCGCATCGCCGATGAGAGACGATACCATCTGCATCGTCTGGTTCGCGTTTAGAGGTCCAAGGGCGAGCCGAACCAGGTGTTCGCGCGGCAACCAAGGCGGAGCGAAACTGGGACGAAAAGTAAGCAGTGCGAAACAGGGAATGGCGGCGAGTGAATCGAAGGTATGGTTGAGCCATTCGATTGTGGAGGGATCGCTCCAATGCAAATCCTCGATCACCAATACCAGAGGAAATGTGGCGGACTGCTTTTTCAGTAGCGCGACAAAAATTTCGCGCATCCGTTCGCGCTGTGCCGCGGTGATCGTTTGTGGCGCAGGCGGATTGGTGGGCAGTCCAAGCAAGAGCGACAAAAGCCATTCGGCGGAGGAGACCAAGTCATAGCGCGCGAGTGTGAGCGAGAGCTTGTCATGTTTGACCTCAAGACTGTCATCCGTCTCAAAGCCGAGCATTTGTTCGAGCAGAGTGATGATCGGATACAAACTCGTGTTTTGAAAATAGGGCGAGCAACGACTCTCCACCCAGATCGGCGTGCCTTGGGCGGAGATGGTTTGCCGGTCTGGGTGCTGTTCCAGGAATCGTGCTTTGAGTTCGAACAACAGCCGCGATTTGCCAATACCCGGTTCACCGCTGACGAGGACAATCTGCCCGTGACCACGCCGAGCCTGATTTCGGCAAGCCATCAATTGATCCAGTTCCGGTTCGCGACCGATAAAAGCAGTGAGGCAGCGAGTCTGCGCGAGCCATTCGAGCCGGCTTTGCGCTCCGCTTCGCCCGCGCACCAGGTAGACTTGCGTCGGTTGACTGAGTCCCGCCGCTCCTTGTATCTCCAACGGCTCGTAGTCAAACCAACCGCGCACTAGTCGCGCGGCTTCTTCCGTTATTAGGACCGCGCCAGGTTCTGCTTGGCTCTGGCAGGCGCGCGCGCGATTGGGCGCGTCGCCAAACAGGTCGCGGTCCTCCAATCGCTGCCCGCGTCGCTCGCCCACAATCATCACGTCCGTATGAATCCCGATGGATACGGCGCGGTTGCCTTCCAACGTCTTTGCCATTGCGAGTCCGGCGTCTACGGCGCGGCGCGGAGCATCCTCCAATGCTTGCGGGTATCCAAAAAGGATCAAGCACTTGTCACCTTGCCGCCGCATTCGATAGCCGCCGAACCGGCTGAGGGTGCTCTCGCAGTGATGCCGGCAAAATGACAAATGTTCGTGCAATGTTTCAGGATCACGCCTTATGTCCACATTTGCGTGTCCACACACTACCACGGTTACCTGTCGCCGTTCCCCTTGCGCCCCGAGCGGGTCCCCATCGCTCTGCCGCGTCTCCTTGTTGCCGGGTCGCGTGCTCTCCGCGCCTTTGATTTCCGCGTACAGCGCGGTCGCTTCGGCGGAAGGCTCGATTTCCAATTCCGCCGCAAGTATGTTTCGGTAGGTCTCGTACTGTTCCAGCGCCGCCGCGGGTTGACCAGTGCGGACCAGCGCGCGCATCAATTGTAAATATGCCTGTTCACCCCATGGCTCAAGCGTCACCTGACGCCGCGCATAATTCTTGACTTGCTCGTACTCGCCGCGCCGCTCATGATCGGCGGTCAACTGGGCAAGCGCTTCCAGCATTTGCCGGTGCAGTGCTTCTTGCCGCGCGAGTCGCCACTCTTCAAAGCCGAGACTGTCGCGGACAAAGAAACCGGCGAGCAAGTCGCCGCGATAGAGATTGGTGGCTTGATGCAACCATTGCATACAGACCGCACAGGTTGCCGCGTTTTGGTGTTGGTGTTGCCGGTGTGCTTGGAGCAGTTGGTCGAATAGGGCAACGTCGAGCTTGTAGTCGGAAAGAGGATTGAACTGAACGTCCTGGTTGGTGATCAACAAGAACGGTTGGCGCGAGGAACGACGCGCGCTCGCTTGCTCGCGGAGGGCGTTGCGTAGCCGAAGCAAGGTCTGACTTAGATTGTGGGCGGCTTTTTTTTCGGGCAGGTTGTGCCAAAGCATCGCGCCCAATTCGGCGCGGCGATGGGGGCGAGCGGATTCGACCGCCAAGAAAGCAAGGAGCGCGCGAACCTTGTCGCTGCCAAACGCGGTTAGTTGTTCGCCATTCAAGCGTACTTGGAAACCGCCTAGCAGAGAGAGCGAGAGATGGGGCATTGCATGTTCCTGTATCAGTTCAGCCGCGCGGGAATTGGAGGGTCTCGACGCTGATCGCTCCAATTATCCAAACCCGACGCGTATTCCGATTCATCTTCGGTTCTGGGCGCAAGCGCGACGAATCATACGCGGAGCAAGTTCTCCTGTCAAATTCAATTGCCCCGTGATGACCGGTGATAATTTCGTGATAGCGCCGGTGTATGCTGTCCGCCGACATTCATCGCGCCAACTGGTGTTCTATGCATCTTTCCCGCTCGCTTCGGTTATTTTCCTACAAGTGGCAATTGCGTCTCTTGCTCGCGCCTTTTCTCATCGTGGGCGCATTGCTTGTGCTCGTTCCCGTCTTTGTAACGATTGGACTGGCGTTCGCGCAGTACGATATTTTTTCCCCGCCTCGGTGGAATGATTTTGCCAACTTTCAGAATTTCTTTGCCGATCCGCGCTCTAAACGCGCGCTCTACAATTCGCTGTGGTTTGGCGCGATTGCGGTGCCCTTACGCGTGGCTGGCGCGTTCCTCCTTGCGCTTGCGTTGAATAAAAGCGGACGCGCGTTTGAAATCGCGCGCGCCACGGTTTACTTGCCGACGATCATCCCCGAAGTCGCGTACGCGATGGTTTGGCTTCTCATTCTCAACCCAGGATTTGGACCGCTCAACCTTGCGCTCAACGCGATGGGTTTGCCCAGTGTTGCCTGGCTGCAAGAGCCGTTGACCGCGCGCGGTTCCATCGTGGTCATGTGGTTGTTTCAACTCGGCGAAGGGTTTGTGTTGATGTTGGCAATGCTGCAAACGATTCCACGCGAACTGTTTGAATCTGCCGCGCTTGATGGCGCGAATCGGTTCCAGATTTTTCGCCGAATCGTATTGCCGCTCATAGCGCCCGCGCTGTTTTTGCTTTCGTTTCGCGATACTGCGCTTTCGTTTCAAGGAACGTTCGTGCCCGGACTCATTACGACGGAAACCGGTCCGTACTATGCGACTTTTTTCTTGCCCCACTATATCGTTGACGAGTCGTTCGGTTTGTTCCGATATGGCTATGGCGCGGCAGGGACAATCATCCTGTACCTGGTGACGGCGGTGTACATCGGCATGCAGTCACTCCTCGCGGACCCAGAATGATGAAACACGACGGTAGCAATTTATTCGTACGGGCGCAGAAACCAGGTTTCTTCGAGAAACCAGGTTTCTGTCGGTCTCTCCGACTGTCTCGGAGATTAATCACCTGGGCGTGGCTCGGCGCGCTCGTCATCGTTTTCGCTTTCCCGCTCGTCTGGATGCTCTCATATTCCCTCCGACCGACTACCGTGCCTCCGCCGAATCGTCTGGAATTTTTTGCGCCACCGTTTGCGTTGGAGAATTATTTATTCGCGCTCAATCGCTATGTGCCGCTCGGCAGATTTCTTTTGAATTCCTTGGTCGTCGTTGTGTTCGCCGTCCCACTCACGGTGGTGACCGCATCCTGGGCTGGGTTCGCCATGTCGCAGTTGTCCAAGCGCGCCCAGGTATTCTTGTTCGGGCTGTGCCTCGCGTGGTTGCTCGTGCCGCCGCCGACGGTTTGGATCCCGCGATTCCTGTTCTTTGTCCAACTGGGCTGGATTGATTCGTTCGCAACGTTGATCGCTCCGGCGTTGATGGGTGCGAGTCCGTTCTACGTTTTGCTTTTCTATCTCGCGTTCTTGCGCGTCTCGCGTGATGTGTACGAATCAGCGCAGGTCGAGGGCGCAAGCCCATTGCGGATTTGGTATTCGATTGCGCTGCCTTCGGCAGTGCCGTGTGTGATCACGGTGGCGATGCTGGCATTCACGTTCTTTTGGAACGATTACGTCAGTCCGTTGTTGTACCTTCGCTCGCCGTCGAATTATACCTTGCCCGTCGGACTCCAAACATTGCAACAACTGGCGCACTCCAACTATCCCGTGTTGATGGCGGCGTCGGTCATTATGGTCGCGCCGATCGTCCTGCTCTTTGCATTCGCGCAACGCTTCTTTTTGCAAGAGCAGATCGAACTCGTGCGAACCGTCCGCACGACAAAGCAAAATCGAACGTAACTCATTTGGCTATGACTCATAAAATTTCACCGCAGAGACGCGGAGAGCGCAGAGGGCGCGGAGAAATTCATATAGAAAAACTCAGCGTCCTCCGCGTCTCTGCGGTGAAATCAAAATTCGCGGCAGCAATGCGCGCTCATGGAATAACACAATGAAAAGAACGATTCTGTTTTTACTGTTCGTCTGCGCGATGGTCGCGTGCGCGCCTGTCGCTTCAACGGCAATTTCTGCCGTACCCGGCGCGCCCAAAGGTGAGATTGTGCTGGTGCTGAGTGATACGCCGGAAGGAGCGGCGGGCTATCAGCAACTCGTTGACGCGTTCGCCAAGGTTCAACCCAACATCAAGGTCACGATCAACAACGTTCCCGACAGCGCGCAATTCTTGAAACGCCTCGCCGCCGATTTCGCCGCCAAGACGCCGCCCGATGTATTCCTGATTAACTATCGCCGCTTTGGTCAGTTCGCGATCAAAGGCGTGCTCGAACCAGTGGATGGATTTATCGCGGAGAGCCAGGTCATCGAGCCAGCCGATTTCTATTCCGTCGCGCTCGACGCGTTCAAGTTCAAGGGCAAGCAATACTGCCTTCCCCAAAATTTGTCGTCGCTCCAAGTTTATTACAACAAGAAATTATTTACCGCCGCGAACGTTCCGTTCCCCAAAAGCAACTGGACGTGGAATGATTTTCTCAGCGCCGCGCGCGCGTTGACCAAATCGGCGAACGGCAAGGTCGTGCAGTACGGCTTGGGCGTTGACCCCGTCGCATTGCGACTCGCGCCTTTTATCTGGGCGCACGGCGGCGAGTTGGTTGACGATCTCAACAAGCCGGTGCGACTCGCGCTGGATTCGGTCCCGTCGCGCGAAGCGTTTCAATGGTTTGTGAATCTCCAAGTGAAGGAACATGTCGTTCCCTCCAAAGCCGACGAGGCAACCGAAAAATCTCAATCGCGATTTCAGCACGGCACGTTAGGTATGCTTTTGCAGAGTCGCTCCATCACGCCTGAATTGCGCGACACGATCAAAGATTTCGAGTGGGACATCGCGCCGCTGCCGGGCGACAATAATGTCGCGACGATGTTGCACAGCGATGGCTATTGCATCGCCCGCGATTCAAAGAATAAATCGGCGGCGTGGGCATTCGTCGAATTCGCCAACAGCAGTGAGGGACAGAAAATCATTGTTGCTTCGGGGCGCACCGTACCGTCGCTCAAGTCCGTCGCCGAATCGCCGTTGTTCCTCAGTTCGAAGCTTGCGCCGGCGAGCAATCGCGTTTATTTGGACATGGCGCCGCACATTCGCCGCGTGCCGATCATGACGACCTGGCTCGACATCGAGGATGCACTCAATCAAGAAATCAAACGCGCGTTCTACGGCGACGCTTCCGTGAATGATGCCATCCGCTCGGCGGCGAGCCAGACCCAGGAATACTTTCGGCTGAATCAAGGCGATGTGGGACAGTGATGACCGGTGATAATTTCGTGATAGGGCTAGTGTATGTTGTTACACAAGAGGAGATCATTTAGCATGTTGGATTCCAAGCCACGTTATGCCTCGTTCCTGTTGCGACTTCGCCGGATGCAGACGGAAAACCGGCACACCTGGGTGGCATCGGTGCAAAGCACGATGACCGGCGATTATTATTCGTTTCCCAATTTAGATGCGCTGGTTCAGTTCCTGCAAACCGAGTTTGGCGAATGTGAAATAGCGGCTAAATCAAAACCTGCGGTGCAAAACCAACTGGGGCGCGATGGATAAGGTCAAGCGGATCGAGGGAAATGGCAAAGCGATAATCGTTTGGTGGGTGGCATTGTTGCTGCTTGGCGCGTGTGCTACGCCAACCGTTCCCGCGAGTGCGACGCCGACCGCGGCGGCAACGCGTGTTCCAGGTAGCGCATCGCCGGCATCTGCTTCGCCAACTCCAATTGCTGTGACCCCAATAGCGACGACCATTCGCGCCGATGTGGTGCTCACAGAGTCACACCATCAGATCGCGACGACGGTTAAGGTGGGACAGATTATCAATGTCGTGGATTTTCCCGGCTATGAATGGAACGTCAACTATTATGATCAAGTCTTGCTCGCGCTCACACTGCCGGAAAAGATGAAGAAACCGGGCGCGAGCGGTTGGTTTTTCCGCGTGATTGCGGCGGGTCACACCGAGATTGTTTTGGAAAGTATCCCGCCGCCGTGTCCGGGCGGCACGCCCTGTCCGCCGAACATTGTTCGCTGGGTATTTCCAATCCAAGCCGTCCCATAAGGACGGTCAATAATCAGCGTCTCTAAATCAAAAAGGGAGAATACTCCATGTCCAAGCTGTTTTCCTTAACCAATCGGCGAATCCTTTTTGTCCTATTGACGATTATGGGCGGGTTGTTCTTCGCGTTCTCGAATTCTGCCGTATGGAACGCGCAATCCGTCGAGCAAGGAGAAGAAAACGAAGCCGCGACCATTGAGGAATACTTTCAATGGCGCTTTGATCAGATGAAAGACAAGAGCGGACAGATTCCCGATGGTGCGCTCATCAATGCGCTGAACACGCGCAAGTCCATGGTGCAACAGCACGCGCGTGCGCCACGCGTAGCCGGCATTGATAATGTGAGTTGGACTTTTGCTGGTCCAAGCAATGTTGGCGGGCGTATCCGCTCGATTCTGCCGCTCAGTGCCAGTACTGTATTTATCGGCAGTGTCTCTGGCGGTCTCTGGAAGACAACCAACTGCTGTTCGACCAGCACCACTTGGTCGTCGATTGACGATTGGATGGCGAACCTGGGGATCAGTAGTTTGATCGTGGATCCGACCAACGCCAACGTGATGTACGCCGGCACGGGTGAAACCTCGGGCACCGGCTTTCGCGGGGCAGGGGTTTTCAAGAGTACGGACGGTGGTACCACCTGGACCCAACTCACCAGCACGAACAACGATCAGTGGTATTTTGTGAACCGGCTCGCTATCTCACAAAATGGCGCAAATCTGCTGGCGGCGACCGGCACCGGTCTCTATCACAGTACCGATGGCGGCACTTCTTGGACGCGACGCGTGACCACTAGCTGGCGGGATGTAAAATTTGACCCGACGAACAGCAATAACGCCGTGGCTGGCGCGGTCGGTTACTCTTGGTATACGACAGGTGGCGGTGCATCTGGCTGGGCAGCCGCGACCTTCACTCCCGCCATCTCTGGACGCGTTGAGCTGGCATACTCGCCCAGTAATCCCTCCATCGTTTATGCCAGTGTGAATCAAAACTCGGGTGACGTGTACAAGAGTACGGATGGTGGACATACCTACACCCGCGTGAACACGGGTCAGCAGTTACTGGCTACTCAAGGCGATTACGACAACGCGATTTGGGTGAAACCAGACGACCCGAACTTTGTCGTCGTCGCCGGTGTGGATATGTACAAGTCCACTGACGGTGGAGCGACGTTTACCAAGATCGCTTACTGGGGTTATTCATGGCATTATAGAAACCCACCCTCACCCCATGCCGATCATCACGCGCTTGTATCTATACCCGGCTCTAACCTCGCCCTGCTCAATGGCAACGATGGAGGCATGTACTATACCGCCGATATCACCACGGCTGGGACGAATGCGGATATGAACCTGGGTTGGGTCTATATGAACAACAACCTGGGCATTACGCAATTCTACGGCGTCGCAGGCAACAACAACGGTGTCTTGATCGGCGGCAGTCAGGATAATGGGGCAACGGTGTACACTCCTGCCGGCGGAGCCAATGCTTGGACCTTTTTTAGTGGTGGTGATGGTGGCAAGTCCGCCGCTGATCCGACGAATCCTAATTACCTCTACAATGAGTATATCTACGGTCAAGTGCATCGCTCCGACACTGGTGGAGTGGGTGATTCAGATTCCATTTGGGGGACCTATTGGGACGGTAGTGCCTGGACTTGCCGCGCGGCACCGTATCGGATTGACGACGCGTGCAATAGGGTAGGTAGTTTCATTGCGCCTATCCTGCTCGATCCTAATAACGCCAATCGGCTTTTCGTAGGCGACCTTTCGCTCTGGGTTAGCAACGATGTTCGGACGCCGTACGTCTATAACAGTCTGACAGGTGGTCCGCAATGGACGGCGATTAAGTCTTCGATTGGTAGTGGAATCAATGCAATCGCCATTGCACCGAGCAACTCGAACGTGATTTGGGTGGGTCACAAAAACAGCCAAATTTACATGACGACGAATGGGACAAGTACCACGCCAACCTGGACGCGCGTCGATACAAATATCGGCGCAAATAATCCTGGGACGCAGATAGGCAGTATCGCGATTGATAAGAACAATAGCAGTATCGTCTATGTGGGATTTAACGGCTTTGGTACAAATCGCCTCTGGCGTACAACGGATGGCGGGACAACTTGGACCAGCATCACCAGCAATCTGCCGCAAGTACCAATCTATGCAGTGGCGATCAATCCCAGCAACAGTGCCTGGCTTTATGTTGGCACCGAGATTGGTATCTTTGCCAGCGTAGATACGGGCGCGACCTGGAATGTGCCCACCGGAACCGGGCGCAACGGCGATGGTCCTGCCAACGTTGCTGTGGAGGACTTGCAATGGATGGGCGGCGGAAACAGTACTGGTACAACCGTGTTGATTGCTGGCACCCATGGACGCGGCGCATGGACCGCGGACCTTACCCCACCGACGCAAACAAATGTATATGCCGATGACGATTTGGTGTGCGGCGGTAACATACCCTGCTACGCGACGATTAACGAAGCGATGAACAATGTCAGGACCGGCGGAACAGTAACCGTCTACGCCGGAACTTATTCGGAAAGTGTAACCGTCAACAAGAATGTGACGCTGAATGTGGTTGGTAATATCACCACGAGCGATGTGTCTCTGTACAACGGCACCACCTGGAATGCCAACAGTTGGACGATGACCGCCGGTAATATGAATCTCTATGGCGGAACCTGGAACGCGAATAGTTCGACACTAACAATCAATGATTTCAATCTCTCTAGTGGAACCTGGAATGCTGGCAGTTCGACGCTGACTGTGAATGGGAACTGGACCACAAGCGGAACTTGGAACGCCGGCACCGGCACAGTCGTCTTTGCCAAGAACGGCGTCGTCACGGTGAATTTGCCAACCCAAACCGAAGGCACACTCGCTTTCTGCAATATCACCATCAACGCCAACACCACGGTGGACGTGACGGATGACTTTATCAGCGCCGCCACCGGCGGCAGTTGTACCCAGTTCATTCAGAATGGCAAACTGCGCCGCGAAACGCCGTCCCAGTATATCATCAACTATAACACCTGGACATTCAAGGATGCCCGGAATCGCGATGCAGTGCTACTGACCAAAACGGCAGGAGTTAGTCTTTGGACGACGGCGGTGACCGTTACGTCGAATCTCCAACCAACGACTTGTGGAACAACTACGTTGTCTGGAACTCCGGTCTTGAAGTTGTTCGACATCGTACCACAGCAGGTAGGCGGAACATATACGATGCGGCTGTACTTTTCCGCCAGCAACCCGAATGAGGCAAATGGAAACACAACATCAAGTCCATACAACTTGGCGATCTTCCATTGCAACAGCAGTACCGGTTGGGAAAAAATTTCTGGCACGGGCGGCAGTGATGCGAATGGGGTCTATGTCCAAGCCAGTGTGTCCTCGTTCTCGACCTTTGGAATCGGTCCTAACACGCCAACGGCAGTTACACTCGCGCGCTTGGAAGCCAAACCGGATGCGACGGGGATTACGGTCGAATGGCAAACCATGACGGAAGTGGATACGTCCGGTTTTCAACTCGAACGCGCGTTGGATGGCAAGACCTTTTCGCCGGTCGGCGCGTTCATTCCCGCGAAAGGCGCGGGGGGCGGGGCGCTCTATTCCGTGAGAGACACGTCGGTTCCTGAAGGACAAACGGCGCAATACCGTCTCGTCGAAATCGCGCGGAATGGCGCGCGGACGACGTATGGTCCGATCACAACCGCGATGCCACGCGGAACGATTCCGGTGTTTATACCTCTCATCAAGAAATAACCGGCAATCCTTTCGTTGGAATACACAAAGTGGTACGTCATGCGTGAAACGTGAAACGTAAAACGACTCGTCTGAAGAAAGGTTGGATCGAACCGCGAAGACGCAAAGGACGCTAAGTAAAACCTGAAAAATAATAAAAAAACTTGCGTTCTTCGCGTCTTTGCGGTAAGGTTTTGTTTTTTCAGTGGAGGCGTAAAACGTAATTACCAATTACCAATTACGAATTACGTCTTACTCGGCACTTTTTTGAAAGGTAATCCGCTTGTCCATCGAGAACATGCCGCGCCTCAAGCGGCAAACGACTTGAATGAAAAAGTTGGACACCCTGGACTGGGTGGCAAGCATGGCTTTTGTGAGTCATGGAGTTCGGATTGGAATTCGGACGAACGCGCCGCAGGCACTCCAACAAATTGATGCGTGCCTGCCGCCGCGGCGCAAGCCGATGAACTCGCTCATTGTTGACCGACTTTATTCGCTCATCCTGGGAAAGCCGAGTCTGTCGTCGCGAATCCGGCATTTCAATTTGTTCTACGGCGATCACACGCAACTCGCGCGCTCCCTAACTGTGAGCGATCTACTCATCGCGTTCGAAGCGGACTTGCAACGGTATGTCGCCGAGCACGCGCACCGCAGACTGTTTGTTCATGCGGGAGTGGTGGGCTGGCAAGGGCAAGCCATCGTCATCCCAGGGCGAAGCATGAGCGGCAAGACCACGCTCGTCGCCGAGTTCGTGCGCGCCGGGGCAACCTACTATTCGGACGAGTACGCCGTGTTCGATGCGCGCGGGCGCGTGCATCCATATCCGAAATGGCTGTCGGTGCGCGATGGACTCGATGGACGCGCCAACAATTATCCTGTCGAACATTTCGGCGGTCAAGCCGGCGACGCGCCATTACCCGTCGGTATGATTTTGGTGAGCGAATATCGCGCGCGCGCGCAGTGGCGACCGCAACGACTTTCGCCTGGGCATGGCGCGCTCGCGCTGGTTGCCCACACGATCGCGGCGCGTAGCAAGCCCGCGCAGATGTTGCCCATCTTTCGACAGATCGTCACGCGCGCGCCGGTGCTCAAAAGCGCGCGCGGCGAAGCGAGGCACGTCGTAGATTCAATTCTGAACAAGTATTCATCCTGGAGGTAATATGAACACAAGCGAATCAATTTTGCCCGATGCTCGCGTGGCAGGGCTGGATGTCGAAGACTTGGATGGCGAAACGATGGTCTATGACCACGAGCGAAACGCCGCGCATTGCTTGAACCCGACCGCCGCGATTATCTGGAAACACTGTGACGGTAAACACTCTATCTCGGACATTGCGCGATTGTTGGCAATGGACCCGCAAGTGGTGTGGTATGGTCTTGGGCAACTCGACAAGCAACATTTGTTGCAAACGCCGATTACTTTGCCGGACGAATTAGCGCGCATCACTCGACGGGAGTTTATAAAGCGAGCGGGGTTAGTCGCCACGACAATCACCGTGCCAATCATCGCCTCTATTGTCGCGCCGACGCCGGCGCAGGCGGGCGGCTGTGCCCTCCCGGGTGAATACCCAACCGCTAGCCGTCCCTGCTGTTCAGGCATTATCAATCAGACCACCGGACAATGTCTGTAGATGAATGTGCACACAGGTCGGGCGCAGTGAAGATTCGCTGGAAACAATGGTTGGTGTATGCCGTGGTTGCCATTGGCTTTAGTATGGGAATATTTTTTGTTTCAAGTTCGTCTGCAAATGCGGCATCTTCAGCGCAGTTGAATGTAATCGCGTCCGACGCGAACCATGTCATCTTGGAACTTGTTATCTCCAGCTACGATTCGCGCGTGGAAACTGTTGGCAACTCCAGATTCATCGCGCTGGCAATCTCCGACCTGGGACAAACCAATGCGCCCGGCAAACCACAACTTCCGATCAAAGGCACACTCGTCGGAATTCCCGCGGGCGCAGATGTTGCTCTGCGTCTCGTCGGCGACGAAACACGCAACGATGTGCTTGCGCATCCGTCTCTGCCCGCGCCGACGACCCAGGTTCAATTCGATCCGACCCAGACCCTGCCGCGCTACCTGGGACGCGCGTTTATCCCAGATAGCTCTGCTTATTCCACGAGCCAGGTTTATCCTGCGAGTACAGTTCGCCTCGTCTCGTTTGGAACTTGGCGCAGTCAACGCTATGCGTTAATCGAGTTCGCACCGCTTCAATACAACGCGGCGTCGCGTCAACTGATTTTTCATCGCCGCCTGCGCGTGGAACTGACTTTTACGTACCCTGGCGGCGCGCGTTCATCGATGCTGGGTCAACCGATCAACGAAGGTTTCTTCGAGCCGATGTTAGCGCGTTCTATCGTCAACTATTCGTCGGCGAAGAATTGGCGGAGTCGAGCCAAACCGACCCAAGCCGTGAGACCGCCTAGGGCGACCCAGGTCAACGCCGCCGGTCCCTGGTACAAGATCGCCGTGAGCGACGATGGCATCTATCAAATCACCTGTGCCCAGTTCGCGAACGCGGGCATCAATCTCACGACGCTCGATCCGCGCACGCTGAAGATATTCAAACAAGGAAATGAAATCGCGATACAAGTCCTGGGACAGGACGACGGTCATTGCGATGGCGGCGACGTTGTCTTGTTCTATGGACAAGCAGCGCGCACGAAATACACGAACACAAATATCTACTGGTTCACTTTTGGCGGCGCGGCGGGCAAGCGAATGACGCAACGCGATGGAAGCGGAACGGGAACACTGGTGACGACCTTTACCGCCAGTGTCCATTTGGAGAAGGACTGGCAGTACATTCCTTACTTGCCACGCGCGGAAGACAGCGATCACTGGTATTGGCTCAGTGCGCCCAATCCGTATGACCCGGATCACAATGGCGATCCCACTTCGGTGGATTATGCGTTTGCGCTGCCGAACCTTGCGAGTGGCTTATTCACGGCGACACTCCAAATTCGCATCGCGGGCTTTAGCGCGAGTGACCACCAGACGCTCACGTACATCAATGGACATCTCTTGGACGATACGACCTGGAATGGAAATGTCGAGCGCGTCGCCGCGTTTAACTTTCCCCAGAACTATCTCGATGCCATCACAAACACCATTCGAATCAAAGAATCCTTGCCGTCGCCGAATAGGATTGACATCAACCATTATGACGTGGGCTACGCCGGCACGCTGACCGCGATCGGCGACACGCGGCGTTTCGGGCAAACGGCAACCGGCGCATGGCAATATCAAGTGAACGGTTTTACTTTGCCGACCATCCAAGGATTCGACATTACGAATCCCTTCGACGTGGCGCAGATTACGAACGCGACGGTATCATCAGCCGGCTTAAATTACACATTTCAATTCGCGGACACGCTCACAGCGCCGCGCACGTATCTCGCGTTGACAACCGCGCAGTTCAAATCGCCGGCGAGCATCGCGTTGGATTCGCCTTCCGATTTACGCAACGCGAGCAACGGCGCGGATTACATCATTATCGCGTATGGCGATTTTATACCCAACATTCAACCGCTTGCGACCTTTCGCACCGCGCAAGGGATGCGCGTCAAAATCGTAGATGTGCAGGATGTCTACGACGAATTCAGCGATGGGCTGATGGACGCGCAGGCGATCCATGATTTTCTGCAATGGGCGTACACCAACTGGCAATCGCCCGCGCCCGCATACGTACTTCTCGTCGGCGACGGCAACTTTGATTTCAAAAACAACTATGGCTTTGGCGAACCGAACTTTATTCCGCCGTACTTGCGATTTGTAGACCCCTGGGCGGGCGAAACCGCGAGCGACAATCGGTTGGTCGCGTTCAACGCGACCAACGCGCTTCCCAGCATGGCGATTGGACGACTGCCGGCGGACAGCGCGGCAGATGTCGCGACGATGGTCAACAAAATCCTGGGTTACGAGCAAAATGCACCCGGCGGCGCTTGGCGCTCCACGATTACATTCGTCAGCGACAATGCGTACCAAACGAATGGGACGCTGGATAATGCCGGAAATTTTTGGAACTTGTCTGATCAAATCGCGGGCAACTCGAACTATGTGCCATCCACCCTGACGGTTGATCGAATCTATTTTAATCCATGTAATTCCCAAACCTATCCGCAATGCGCGCTGGCATATTCGGCTTATCCCACGAACACGGCGACGAAAAACGGAATCCTGGCGGCAATCAACGACGGGCGACTAATCGTGAATTACTTGGGGCACAGCGCGATCCAGTTTTGGGCGGGGGAACAATTGTTCGGTGTAGCAGACCTGCCCGCGTTGACCAACCAGAACAAACTGCCGGTGTTTCTCGCGATGACATGCTACGATGGATATTTTCATTTTCCCGGCGTGCCCAGTTTAGCCGAAAAGAATGTTCGTCTTGCCGGCGGCGGCGCGTTGGCGAGTTGGTCGGCAAGCGGTCTGGGTGTGGCAAGCGGTCACGACTATCTCAATCGCGGATTCTTCCAAGCGGTTTTTCGCGACCGCATACGCGAGATTGGTCCAGCGGCGATTGCCGGGAAAATGTATCTTTGGGTAAACAGCGGCGGCGCAAATCATGATCTATTGGATACCTTCACGTTGCTCGGTGATCCGGCGTCGCGGCTTTATTTGCCGGCTCCGAACATCTATTTGCCGATGATAGTTCGGTAACTGAGATCCTTCCGAAATGGGTTTGCGGATTTTGCGGCAGCATGATACCTGGTCGCGCTTTTGGCTGTTGCCGCGATATCAGGCAATGCGCCAGCTACATACAAAGATTCAGGAATCTCGAAAGGACATTTACCGGTGATGGAAAATCATTCGATCCTAACCCGCCGCGAACGCGAAATCGCCGCGCTCGTTGCGACCGGCGCAAGCAATAAGGAAATCGCATATCAACTCACCATCAGCGACAAGACGGTCAAGAACATCCTGACCAAGGTCTTTGTCAAAACCGGCACGCGCTCGCGCACGGAACTCGCGGTGCAGTTGGTGCAAGCCAGGTACAACGCGCAATAGCCACCACGCTGTGGCATCTGCTTTTCCGCGCATGCCGACCTGGGAGTGAGGTCGGCATTGTGTTTTTGCGCAATGGTAGTTTTGGCAAGGCGAGAAAAAATTTGAAGGATAGTCACGCATCTCCGGGGGCGAGGTTCATTTATCTTCCTCCTCTATGTCTTCCGATTCATCGTCCCAGTTTGGGTATTGCGCTGGCATCGTGCCGTGCGGCTCGACGATGCGCGGACGCGGACGCGGTACGCGCGATGGTTCGGGACTTGTCTCGATCAATTGAACGTCGAATTCGTGTTGATCGCCAAAATCGAAAAGGTACCGAAAACGTTGTTTCAGTCGCAGATGCAGATTGCCAATTGGGATCGCGCTCAAATGGCGCGCGTCGCCGTGACCGTATTCGGTTGCCTTGTTCCAGACGCGCCCGCTCAAGAAGAACGTGTGCAAGTGATCGTCGTCGAAATCGGCGGCGTCAATAATCGCGTAATGCAAATTATCTAGTGTGTGCGTGGCAGATGTTTCGATAATGAACCAAACATCCTCGGCGCGGCGATAACTCACTTTGAAACGATAGGATTGCGCGTCAGATGCAGTCGCTGGCGCGGTGGATGCGCGGAGCGTGACGACGGGCAATGCGCGTGCGGAAACCAGGTCTAGGTCATCGCTCAACGTTTTGAGTGTCGCGTCCGACCATGCCAATTCGACGGCGCGCAAGAGGTGAATATCTGCACCATAGCCGTCGAGTAACTTGAGCACGTGTGCGAGTAACGACTTGAAGGCAGTTCTTCCTTGAACAAGTTGCTTTTGCTGAACGGGACATTCGCGCGGCGATGTGCATCTACCATCCAACCGAACAACAACGCCGAAACATTGTGCTCCCAGGTTTCCGCGTCCACCGTCGCGCCAAAATTTTCAGCACCCCCAGTGCAACAGTTAATGACAATTCTGAAGCCACACAAGATTTAGATGTTACAGTTGATCTAATAAATTCTTTAGCGAGTCAATATAACCCTTGATTCGCTCATTTTGTCTATCGGTCATTTGATTTGGGTGTGACTAAAATCAGTTGATTGGCGCAAAGTATCTCAAGGGCACATCAGTGTGGACATTCATATATTGAGTTGAAAGAAAAGCGTTCTTCTGGGATGATAGGGTTGAACAAGATACGTATTCCCAGAAGGCGTCGTATGTCTCTCACTTCAACTCAAATGATTCAGCAATTGCGAGCGGACTTCGAGAAGTTGCTCGGCTTGGTCACAGGGTCTCAGTCCCAGACTGTTACGCTCAACCAAATGGAACGCAGTTTGTTTCGCCAAGTGTTGCGGCTCGGTTTCAAATTGCTCCAACTATTTGTGACCACCCGCGTCCAAGCCGAAACTCACGCGTCCCAGCCCGGCGTGGGCAAGACTCGACTGCCCTACCATTCGCAGAAACCGATTGACTACTTTTCGATCTTTGGCAAATTAAGTTTTGCGCGCGCCTATTTCTACACGGCTGGGCAACCCGGCGTGTGCCCGCTCGACCAAGCCATGAGCCTGCCGCAGCGCTGCTATTCCGACCTGCTGATGGAGAGTACCGAACTATTGGCAGTGGACAGCGCCTACGATAAAAGCTTGCAAGTGCTCGCGCGCTTATTGGGCTTGAGCGTACCCGAATTGGCTTTGGAAACCCAGGTCGCCGAACACAGCCAAACCGTGAAAGCCTTCTATCGCCAGCGGCCGAAATTTCTTCCCACCGAAAAAGAGCACATCTTGGTCGCACAAGCCGATGGCAAGGGCGTGCCCATGGTGCGCCGGGAAACGCTCTCGCCCAAAGCGCGCCTGAGCAAAGGCGACAAAAAGACCCGCATAAAAGAGACCATTGCGATAGCCATTTACACCATCGCACCCTATCGGCGGACGCCCCAAGATGTGGTCAACGCCTTGTTCAAGAAAGGCATCGCTCCACCACAACGACCAGCACCTTGTCACAAGCAAGTCTTCGCTAGCTTGGACGGGAAAGACGCGGCGTTCAAACGGCTGGCGGCATGGGTGCGCCGCCGCGCGGGTTCTCACATTCGCACGCGTGGCGTTGACCGACGGCGCGGAATCCTTGCAAAAGCACATGCGCGCCAAACTGCTCGGGTTCACTTTGGTGCTGGACATCATCCATGTGGATGAACATCTTTGGAAAGCGGGCGCCGCGCTCTACGGCGAAACGGAGGCAACGCGCGCGACCTGGGTCGAAACCCAGATGCAGGATATTCTGTTCAGTCATACGGACCGTGTGATTCAGCGGTTAGAGAAAGAAGCCAGTGACTTGCCGAAAAGTAGTTCGGTTGGAAAAGTGCTGGGTCAGGTCGCCAACTATTTACGCCGCAACACCGAATACATGGATTATGCCGACTACCTACGACACGGTTGGCCAATCGGCACGGGTGTGGTCGAGGGAACTTGCCGACATTTGGTCAAAGATCGTATGGAACTCTCTGGAATGCGTTGGACGCTCTCGGGTGCCGGTGCATTATTAGCTTTGCGTGCGGTGAATGAGAACGATGATTGGGAAGCGTTCCATGAGTACCGACGCAAGCAACAGCACAAAAAACTGTACGGCACACCAATGAACACGCGCTGGCTTCATCATGTCCAACAACTTGAAATCAACTGATTTTAGTCACACCGATTCGATTTGATGCAAGGACTCAAGACACGCTGGGATCCACAGGGAATCTTGGGAGTAGACGGTTTTCCGGTCATCGTCGTCAACGATACGTCCGGCAGTGATGCGTAAGAAGATGGCAAGAAGGAGTACGCTCGCTGAAAGTTCAGCGAAGGAAATTCGCCAAGTACAGGAATCGAGCCGCAGAAATGATCAAAAGAAAATGATGACCAATGAGAAGCGGAGCCATGAACGTAGCCGCCTTTTTGCATTCTGCTTGATGTGTGCTTTTGACTTGCTAAAATTCCAAATTCGGGGGATAATAACTCGTGATTGATAAAAAGCAAGTCGATGTTTTATTCTAACAGGAGATGTTCCTATGCCTAGCCCCAAACCCATTCCCCCGACTGACGGTGTCAAGATCACGATCCAGAACGGCAAATTGCATGTGCCGGACAATCCCATCATTCCCTTTATCGAAGGGGATGGAACGGGTCGTGACATTTGGCGCGCGAGTGTTCGTGTGATGGATGCCGCTGTGCAAAAGGCATATCGCGGCAAACGTCAAATCAAATGGATGGAAGTTTATGCGGGCGAAAAGCCGTTCAAGCTTTTCGGTTCCTGGCTTCCCGATGAAACCGTCGAGGCGTTCCGTGAATATTTGATCGGCATTAAAGGTCCGCTCACCACACCCGTCGGCGGTGGCATTCGTTCGTTGAATGTTGCGCTTCGGCAATTGCTCGATTTGTACGTCTGCTTGCGACCCGTGCGCTGGTTCAATGGTGTGCCCTCGCCGGTCAAGCATCCCGAAAAAGTTAATATCGTTTTCTTCCGTGAAAACACGGAAGACATTTATGCGGGGATAGAATTTGAAGCCGGGACTGAACAGGTTAAGAAATTCCTCCAATTCTTCAAGGAGAATTTCCCGGCAGAGTATGCCAAGATTCGCTTCCCCGAAACGTCGGGTATCGGTGTCAAGCCGGTTTCGCAAGAAGGCACTGAGCGATTGGTGCGCGCGGCAATCCATTACGCGCTCGCCAATCACCGTAAAAACGTGACGTTGGTGCATAAAGGCAACATCATGAAATACACCGAAGGCGCATTTCGCAATTGGGGCTATGCGCTGGCGGAACGTGAATTCGGTGACCGGGTTTACACCTGGGAACAGTGGAACCGCACCAAAGACTTTAAAGGCGAGGAGGCGGCGAACGCCGAGCAAAAAACGGAACTGGCAAAAGGCAAACTACTCATCAAGGATGTGATTGCCGATATTGCCTTACAACAATTCCTCACGCGCCCCGATGAATTCGATGTTATCGCGACATTGAATCTCAACGGCGATTACGAATCCGACGCCGTCGCCGCGCAAATTGGTGGCATCGGTATTGCGCCGGGTGGTAATATCAACTATGTCACCGGTCACGCCGTTTTCGAAGCCACCCACGGAACCGCGCCTAAATACGCTGACCTCGATGTGGTGAATCCTGGGTCAGTGATCCTTTCCGGCGAAATGATGTTTCGGCATATGGGCTGGATCGAAGCAGCCGACCTGATCCTCAAATCGATGGACGCGACCATCAGCGAAAAAATCGTGACGTACGATTTCGCGCGCTTGATGGAGACAGCAACCAAAGTCAAATGCAGTGAGTTTGGCGACGCGCTGATTGCACGCATGTGATTGCTTCGGCATGAGCGGACAGAGATTTTGACAATTGAAGTTGTCCCTTACTACCAAAGCAATCGATATCCCCAATACCCTTCCTAGTCATGAAACGCCTACTTAGTAGGCGTTTCTTGTTTACTCAACAGACCCAAACTTGTTCTGTGAGATTCTGCACATAGCACAAAGTGCTTGGCGGCATCTGATAATTCAACGCCTTTGAGGCAGCATAGATTAATTTGTGTAGACACACACGGCGTGATATCCACAATGGCAATTTTCGCAATACCGCAAAAGTCACTCTGGGATTTGACAAATGAGGTTCTCATGGCAGACTGCCTCCATCCTACCACAGACAGAGCAGCCCATGAGAACCCCAAAGACAATATACCATACGACGCCAACGATTTATCCATGTGAATTGACAACCCGTCTCCAATGCCATGCACCACTGGTGGACTTGCCCTATGTCAACGGACGCAAAACGATTCAAACGATGACCGATAAACGGAGTGGTGCCTGGGAATTGATTCCTGGTCCCAGCACCCTGCGCGAGATACTTTATGCGCTAACCCAGGTCGCGCCGCAAGAATTCGTGCAAGAACAACAACGAGTGCGCACGCATCGGCGTCGGTTTCGGATGCATACACACTCAGCCAAACAATCCAAGGCTCAACTCAAAGACTTGGCGCGTCGCTGGAAAATGCTCCCAGCGGACGACGTGCCCAAGTGAGTTTTGCGGTATTGCTAATATAGATTTTGACCCTCGGCCGTTTGCAGTGTCTCGCGTGAGCAGGCCTGGGAGCGCATAACAAAGAACAGCCTCAACAGCTTTGCCCCCAGACGGATCAGTAGCTTGAACAGCCCGCGCTCAATTTGGTTGGCGGGGGCGGTGCGAGCCTGTTCACCTGTAACGAAATTGATCATCTTTTCAAACTCAGCACGAATATCGTGTATAATCTCCTGTGAGTTGGAAGTCATGGTTTCTCTCGTGAAGTGGTTCTGGCAAACACACTTTACTAGAGAGAGACCAGACTTTCAACTCAAATGAAACACACCCAATTGAAATTGGCTCGCGTCATCTCTGATCGCGGGTTCGACGAGTATCGAATGCTCGCCGGCAAATCCTCATTCGGTTTGCCAATGCCTCTCTACAGGCAGATAACGATTACTGAACAAATATCACGCGACATGATGTGGGTCCAAGGCGTCGCGCAAACCATCCCCGATGTAATTGACGGCGATGACGGTGAGGAAGATGAACAGTCCAGGGAAGACAGCCGTCCACGGCGCATAGTCCATTTCGGATTGCGCGTTCCGCAACATATTGCCCCAGGTCGGTGTGGGCGGTTGCACGCCGAAACCCAGGTAGCTCAACCCGGATTCCGTGATGATCGCCGCGCCTACCCGAAGCGTCGCCGCGACAATGATGGGACTCAGCGCGTTGGGTAGAATATGCTTAATGATGATGCGCCAGTTCGGCGCACCTGCCGCGCGGGCGGCTTGAATGTATTCCTGCTCCTTGATCGAAAGGTACGACGCGCGCACGAGCCGCGAGACGCTCATCCACGAAGTTGCGCCAATGACGAGGACGATCGGTACAAAGCCACTGCTCAGAAATGGAATCACTCCGGCGCGGAGCAATTGCGTGAGCAAGATCGCGACGAAGAGCGTCGGGAGTGTCAGCATAATATCCGCCACACGCATCAAGAGGTTGTCAACCACGCCGCCGTAGAAACCAGCGAGCGCACCCACACTCGTGCCGATGACCACCGCGAGCAACATCGCGGTCAGCCCAATGAGCAGTGAAATGCGTCCGCCATCCATCGAGCGAATCAAGACATCGCGCCCCAAGCCATCGGTGCCCATCGGATGTTGGAGCGAAGGCGCTTGATATTTCTCGACGACGCGCGTTTTAGTCGCGTCGTAGTTCGTAATGATCGGCACGGCAATCGCGCTGAGGATGAGCAAAGCCAGGACAGCGACGCCGGCAAGCGCGGGACGATGCCTGCGGAAATGTCGCCATGCAATCGAAAAGAGCGTATCGTACCGCGCCGAGTTTTTTGGTCCTACATGCAGATCGCGAGTCGAAGTGAGTTGTGCCATTAGTCGTACCGAATCCTGGGATCGAGAAAAGCATAGGCGACATCCGCCACGAGGTTAAAGACGACGATCAATGTCGCGCTCAACATGAGGATGCCCATCAACACGGGATAGTCGCCCCGTTGGGCGTGATCGAAGAAAAGTCGTCCCATGCCGGGCCAAGAAAAAATCGTTTCCGTAAATAACGCGCCGTTGAAAAGTATGGGGATTTCGAGCGCGATGATCGTGACCAGCGGAATCGCGGCATTCTTCATCGCATGTTTATAAGTCACGACGCGCTCGCCGAGACCTTTGCCGCGCGCAGTGCGAATGAAATCCATCTTGAGCACATCGAGCATGCCCGCGCGCATGTAGCGGACGTGTTGTGGAAGTTGGACGACGGAGAGCATTGCGACCGGTAGCACGAGATGCCATAGACGGTCAACGAGCGGCGGCGGCGCGTCTCGCCCCAACGTAACCATTCCGCCCCCAGGAAAGAGTGGCAGCGGCGCGGGATGCGGAAACAGAAACGTGCCCGCCAACGGGTTTTGCAAATTCACCGAAAAGATGATGATCAACAAAAGACCGAACCAAAAGACCGGAACGGAGTGTCCCATGAACGCAAGCGTTGTCGTGATGTGATCGAACCACGAGTACTGTCGTACGGCTGAGACAACACCAATCGGAATGGAAACAATCAGCGAGATCACAAAAGCCGTGATGGAAAGATACAGCGTATTCGGGAGGCGCTCGGCAATCTCGTCGAATACCGGGCGATGGGTCATGAGCGATTCGCCCCAATCGCCGCGCAACGTCTGACTCAGCCATTTGAGATACTTGACCGGCAGTGGATCATTCAGACCGTACTGCTCGGCGAGCCGCTCCAGGTCTTCCGGCGAGATGTCGGGATTGTTCTGATAAACGGCAAGCGGATTATTAGGCGCGACCTGGATCAACGAGAAGACCAGAACGCTGACGACAAATAAAACCGGGATCGCTTGCAAGAGGCGTCGGATGATATATCGCGTCATAGTTGAATCGTGCGATAGTTGAATCGTTGGATAGTGAAAACTATCCAACGATTCAACTATCCAACTAACAAACTACTTGAGCCACCAATTCGCGGCGTTCGCGCCAAAGTCTGGGTTCGAGGCGTTGTAGCCGACATAGTTTTGCAGTCGCTCCGAGTATCCACTCGAAGCGGAGCGATTGTAAAGGAAAATCACCGGCAGTTCGTTCGCGATCAACTGCGCGCTCTGGCAGTACAGGTCGTGCCGCAGTTTGAGATCGAGAATGCCGCCAGCTTGCTCGATGGCTTTGTCGGCATCCTTGTTGACCCAGCGGGAATAGTTTGCGCCGGCACCCTTATTCGCCGCCGTGGGCATCATCGCGGAATCATAGTATTGGTACATGTGCGAGTGCGGGTCGGCGATGTCGGGATTGGGCGAGAACTGGATGATGTCGAATTGACCGTGGCGGCGGACTGCGCCGCTCGCCCACGTGCCGAACAGGACATCGGACGGCACATTCTCGATGTACACCTCGACGCCAATTTGCTTGAGCTGATCGAGGATGAGCTGTTGCGTATCCTCGCGCAGTTTGTCGCCGCTTGTCGTTTGATATTTCAAGCGCAGTCGCGTGCCGTCCTTCACAAATTTCGCGCCTTTCGAAACGCGAATGCTATCTGTGCCGGGCACCCAGCCCGCCTCGGTGAGCAATTGTTTCGCCTTGTCCAAACTGAATTCGCTTGACTTTAATTCGCAAGTCGCCCATCCGGCGTGTACGTCGGAAGTTGCCACTGATGCTTTGCCAAAGAGCAAGGTGTCAACGATCTGTTGCTTGTTGATCGCGAGCTGCATCGCTTGGCGCACGCGCAGATCGCCGAGGATGGGATGCGGATTGTTGAGCGGGTCCGGCGTCGCATCAATTTTCGGATCCGCAAGATTGAGGACGAGACGCTCGGAACTGGTGGATGCCTTGGAGACGAACTTGATGCCCGGCATTTTTTCGACGGTCGGGAGGACCGCTTCGCTCAAGTTCCACATCACGTCCACTTGACCGCTCTTAAGCAAATTCAGACCCACGTCCACACTGGGAACGAATTTGACGATGATGCTGTCGAGGTACGGTTTGCCCGCTGTCGCGTCGCGATAGTTCGCGTTGCGGACGAGCGTGATGTGATCGGCGGATGCCCATTCTTGGACTTGAAAGGGACCGGTACCAATCGGTTTGCGGTTGTACGGCCACTTTTGCATGTTCGCCGGATCGCCCGCGCTCTTGGGCATGATCGGGTTGCGAAAGAGCGCGAGAAAAGGCGAATAGAGGTTCTTGAATTTGGCAACGGTCGTATCTGCGTCAGGACACGTGATCGAATCCAAATCGGTCCAGCCGACTGTGGATGCCGCGCCGCTTTCTTTTGTCATGACCGCTTTCCAGGTAAAGACGACGTCGTCGCACGTAAACGCTGTGCCATCCGACCACTTGACGCCTTTTCTATGTTTGAACGTAATCGTCTTGCCGTCGTCGGAGACGCCACCATTCTCTTTAGTCGGCAGCGTCTCGGCGAGGTTCGGAATGAAATTGCCATCCGGGTCCAAAGTCACTAGCCCTTCGAGAATCATCGCGTTGATGCTCCACATTGCCGACGTGGTGCCGATATAGTGATTGAGTGTGGGCGGTTCCTGGCTGTACGCGATAGTGACGGTCCCGCCGCGCTTGGGTGTTGCTGCCGCCTGGGTCGGTACGGCGACGGGCGCGGTCGTTGCGACGGCTGCCTTCGTCGGCGCGCTCGTCGCGCTGGATTGAGTTGACACGCTCGGGGCAGCGGCTTGGGTTGGCGCGGTCGTCGCGGCTGGCGCTTGAGTTGGTGCGGCAGGCGCGCACGCGATGGCAACTAGAACGAGCAGAGTCACACTCAGCAACAGTTGAATGGATTTGGACAACATCGTTTTTCTCCTCTTGAGATTTCTTATTTCCGCGACAGCGCGGCAAATTCCGATTTCACTTCCTGCATCAAGTTGTCATCGCACAGCAAATCTATCGTCGTCAGCGCCAACGCTTTCGCCGCGTTCAACATTCCGAGATGACCGGCTGGCGAAATGGCGGCTTGGCGAAACGCGGCAGTATGACCGCCGGTGCCTTCCGGCGTAATGGCGACGTAAGGATGCAACGAGGGTACGACCTGGCTCACATCTCCGTGATCGGTTGATCCCATCCGTTCGTGTGGACGCGGCTCGCACACTTCAACGCCAATCGCGCGCCAGTTGTCGGCGAACGCGCGTCCCATCGCGCGATTGGGAATCATCTCGGCGAGACCATCGTCTACAGTTTGTTTGAGTTCAGCGCCGATCGCGATCGCGCCTGCCTGGGCGCATCGAATAACCTGCTGGGTAATTTCTTCGAGGTAGGTCTGGCTTGCCGCGCGCAGACTGAACTTGGCGGCGGCGTATTCGGGAATGATGTTGATGGCTGTCCCGCCATGTGTGATGATGCCATGAATACGCGCATCCACTTTCAAATGCAAGCGCAGAGCATTGATGTTGTGAAACGCCGCGAGTAACGCTTCGAGTGCGCTGATGCCATCTTCCGGCGCGGCTGCCGCGTGTGCGGCTTTGCCGAAAAATTCAAGCGTCAAGCGTACCGTCGCGAGTGAACCGCGCGTAACCATCGTGCGCGCGGAGGGATGCACAAGCATCGTCGCGTCCACGCCGTCGAATGCACCCTGCTTGAGCAGATGAATTTTGCCGCTGCCGCCTTCTTCGGCGGGTGTGCCAAGGATGATTACATTCCCAGGTAATTCGTTCCACAAACCATGCAGGGCGATGCCCGCGCCAACAGCCGCAGTGCAGACGATATTGTGTCCACAGGCGTGACCCAGGTCTGGCAACGCATCGTATTCGGCGAGCAGGGCAATCGTGGGACCAGCGCGCTTGCCGCGCAATTCAGCGCGAAAAGCAGTTGGCAGATCACCGATTCCACGTTGCACTTGGAATCCATGCTTTTCCAATTCGTCGCACAAAAGTGCCGCCGATTTTTGTTCCTGGAACGCGAGTTCCGGATTGGCATGAATCGTCTCGCTGAGTTGAACGAGCGCGGGGCGAATCGTATCAATGGTTTCAATGGCTTGCCGTTTCAGATCGGCAGGGTTGATCATCGGGTCTCCCTATTTCAGATTGGGTTCTCGCTTATTCGCTTCCCAACAATCTATCATCCGTGATTGAGGCGGCGCGGGTTTGCGTCTTGAGCGCGTTGCGGCTGTGCTCCTGCGCGAGGCGTTCGGCGAGGTCGGCATTGTGCGCGGCAATCGCTTCGAAGATGGCGCGATGTTCGTCGACCGCCGGCGCAAATCGGTCTGGATCGGTGAACTCGTACAACGGCAGTGGTCCCGAATTGAGGCGGATCAAATTCTGCAAGCGCTGGTTTTTGGCGGCGAGTTCAATCGCGCGATGGAATTGGGCGCTGGCTTGCGAAAGTCCTTCGACATCGCCGGCGTTGCAGGTGTGTTCCATGCGGACGATGGTTTGTTCCATCAGCGCGAGTTCGGTGGGGGTGGCGCGTTGCGCGGCACTGCGTGCCGCCAGTCCCAAGAGCGCTTCACGGATCTCGAAGATTTCAACAATATCGTTCAGCGCGAGGACTGGCACAACAAAACCGCGGCGCGGCGATTTCTGCAGCAAGTATTCCATCTCGAGTCGCTGCAACGCTTCGCGGATGGGCGTGCGACTGATGCGGAGCACACTGGCGAGATCGAGTTCGGTGAGATGTGTGCCCGAAACGACCAGCCCACTTCGAATGGCTTCGCGAATCGTCCAATAGACGATGTCTACATTCGTACCGCGCTGGGAGTTCTTTTTATAGAGCACCTGCAATTGACTTGCGATTTGGGGCAGACCGGCTTCTTCGCTTAGAGGCGTGTCAGTCATTTTCGTTTTGCGGCGAGGCGACTTGGCGTTCTTATGTTCTTGGCGGGGCATAGGATTCTATCCTCTTTCCTTCAAAATGCAGCGGATGACGAATGGCTCAAACGACGAGCGACATCTCTATTATATAAGAATTCCTACGTATGTCAAGATATATCTTTGTATACAATAAAACCCCTGACTCTTGGCATATTGGACTCTACAGGACGGGCGTGGTCTACTTGCATTAGAAAACTTTCGTAAAGGGATGTAGAAAAATGCCGCAAAAAGTCACCGCGAACAGGTGTTCTAACATCGCATTCATCAAATGGACAATTAGTAAACTCCCCGCCCGTCACATTGACCGCGCGGCTGGTGATTGGGATGGGAAATCACCCATTCGCCATGAATACTGTCGCCGCTGCGATGTTGATTTCAGTCGGAGCGCCGCGCCGGTCGGATCATACGGGACATTTGGTTTTGCCGCTTTTTGAATTTTGGAGTGTTTGTTTTATAATTGATCAATGTCTACATCAATTTTAGCCACGAAACTTTATATCCCCCCAGCTCAGCCTAAAGTTGTCCTCCGCCCCCGCTTGATCGAGCGACTAAATGAAGGTCTGCACCACAAACTGACCCTTATCTCTGCCCCCGCCGGTTTTGGTAAAACCACGCTGGTTAGCGAATGGGTCGCCGGTTGCGACCGCCGCGAACCAAAGCTTCGCGTTGCCTGGCTGTCGCTGGACGAAGGGGATAACGACACCACACGCTTTCTGATTTACCTCGTCGCTGCTATGCAAACGATTGCCCCGACTATTGGACAAAGCGTCTTGGGCATGCTCCAATCTTCCCAGCCACCGCCTCCCGAATTTCTCTTGACAACCCTGCTCAATGAAATCACCCCCAGCCCGGACAACCCTTCGACACGCTTCGCGTCAGGACAGAGTTTCGTCCTTGTTCTTGACGACTACCATGTTATTGATTCCAAACTAGTTGACCATGCTCTCACCTTTCTGATCGAGCACCAACCACCGCAAATGCATCTCGTCATCGCTACGCGTGAGGACCCACAATTGCCCCTGGCACAGTTACGCGTCCGGGGTCAACTGACCGAGCTGCGCGCCGCCGATTTGCGTTTCTCCCCAGCCGAAGCCCCCGAATTTCTCAATCGTGTGATGGGATTGAATCTTTCAGCCGAAGACGTTGCCGCATTGGAAACGCGGACTGAAGGATGGATCGCCGGTTTGCAACTCGCCGCGATTTCAATGCAGGGACTGGATGACACCACCCGTTTTATCCAATCTTTCACCGGCAGTCATCGTTTCGTGATGGATTATTTGGTTGAACAAGTTCTGGGACAACAATCCGAAAGTGTCCAACAGTTTCTGTTACGTACGTCTATGCTCGATCACATGTGCGGTCCTCTGTGTGATGCGGTTCTGCTAGACTCTTCTGTTTCCGGTCAAGCCACTCTGGAATATCTTGAACACGCCAACCTGTTCATCGTCCCTTTGGATAGCGAACGGCATTGGTATCGCTATCACCATCTCTTTAGAGATTTGCTGCGCCGGCGTCTCGAACTGACTTGGCTTGCCCAAGTGCCCGTGCTCCATCAGCGCGCGAGCGAGTGGTATCGCGCCGCGGGACTAGTGGAGCAGGCGATGGGGCACGCGTTCGCGAGCCAAGACTTGGAACGTGTGGCGGCGTTGATTGACGAGTTTGCCGACGAACTGAATCTTCAGATGAATCAGGTCTTGCTCAAGAAATGGATGGAGCGATTGCCACACGCTCTGATTCGGACGCGCCCGTGGCTCTGCGTCTACGAAGGTTGGGTGCGGTATTGGACCGGGCAGCGCGCGCAAGTTGAGGAGAGTCTTCGCAACGCCGAACTCGCGTTGGAGAGCTCGACCCGGAACTTGAGCGATGAGGAGCGCAAGCATATTGCCGGTCACATCGCAGCCATTCGTGCTCATCACGCGCTGACGGATGAGGCGTTGCCGCGCGTACTTGAAATGGGGCAAACGGCGCTCGAACTCTTGCCCGAAGCGGACCATATGCGGTGCGAAGCCGCGGTGGCGATGGGCGGTGCGTATTGGGGCTTGGGCAATAGCGCGGCGTCGCAGCAACATTTCTATTTGGCGAAAACAATCGGATTGAAGCACGGTCAGCGCGCGCTGGCAGTTTCCGCCGCGTGCTATACGAGCATGATGCAAGTCAAACGCGGGTTGGTCGCTGACGCGTTTGAAACGTTGCGCGAGGCGCTGGATCTAGCGACCGGTCCCGGCGGCGAGCAATTCCCGATTGCCGGATTCGCCAACGTCAAGCTGGGTGATCTCTTGCGCGAGCAAAACGATTTGGAGAAGGCGAGCCAGCAGATTGTTCAAGCGGTGGATCAATGCATCCAGTTGGGTCAGGCGGATGTCCTGACCGATAGCTATGTGACCCTGGCGCGCTTGCGACTGGCTTTGGACGATTTAGAAGGCGCGCGTGAGGCGATTCAAAAAGCGGACGAGGTCGCTCGCCGGGTCAAGATAGATCCATTCGTCTTTTGCTGGTTGCAGGATTGTCACGTGCGATTGTGGCTGGCGGATGAGGATATGGACGCGATCGTTCGCTGGGTGGAGCAGAGCGGGCTGACCGTGAACGATCCGCTCAGCTATCACTACGACTTGCACCACATCAATCTGGCGCGTGTCCTGGTTGCGCGCGGGATGCAACCGGATGCGCTCCAGTTGCTCGACCGGCTGATGGCTGCGGCGGAATCGGCGGGTTGGGTCCACGAGATGATCAAGATCGCGATCTTGCAGGCGCTGGCTTTACAAGCGAAAGGGGAAACCCATCGCGTGCCGGCGGCATTGTCACGCGCGCTAACGCTCGCCGAGCCGCGCGGCTATATGCGTATCTTTGTGGATGAAGGCGCGCCGATGCGATTGATGATTTTGGATTTACGAGTTTCGATTTTGAAAACCTCGCCGCATTTGTGCGTCTACCTTGAGAAACTGCTCGCCGCGTTTCACTCGACAACAGCCGAAAATCCAAAACTTGTCCTGAGCAAAATCGAAGGATCCAAGATCCAAGGTTTGGTCGAGGCATTGAGCCAACGCGAATTGGAAGTTCTACGACTCATTGCCCAGGGACTCTCGAATCGTGAAATTGGCGAACGACTTTTCCTCGCCTTGAGTACGGTTAAAGGACACAGCCGCATCATCTTCGACAAACTAGAAGTCCACAATCGCACTGAAGCCGTAGCGCGCGCCCGCGAGCTAGGTCTGTTGTAACTCGAAACTCAGATTACTCTGCTTTAGAATTTCCCCTCTCTCTCCTCACAACAATACCTCCGAACAATACTTTAGTATCTAGCCAGCAATACCATATTCCGAGTATGTTACCCGTGCATCAAGTGGCACAAATTGTTTTGACGAGCCACCACGAGCACAGGCAAATGTCAAACAAACTCGATTCCAAAAGTGACCCCAATCGCCCCATGATCTATCAGATCAGGATCAAGGGGCATCTGGACAGCCAATGGACAGATTGGTTCGATGGCTTGACTATCACGCTGGAAGACAATGGCGATACGCTTTTAACCGGTCCCGTGATTGACCAAGCCGCGTTGCACGGCTTGCTAAAAAAAGTGCGCGATTTAGGAATGCCCTTAGTCTCGGTCAGTCCTGTCGAACCCGGCCCCCCGACTACGCTCGGGACAAGCCAGGCAGACGCGTGAGCGGTCAAATGTCAAATCATAAATAGGCGTAGGCGGCTTGTTTACGCCAAAATCAATCACAACAAAAGGAGAAGAAAATGAAAACGACCAAAGCAAGTCCCCAGGGGACAGACAGAAAGACCGCAACAGTTGTGGGCGTGCTATTCATCTTGGGGACGGTTCCGGCCCTACTGAGCCTGCCACTAGCGTTAAACACTGTCAGTGCTCCGGATCATCTGACTGCGATTTCCACAAATGAAGGACAGATGATCATCTTCACGGCGGTTAAATTCATCATGGGTATTGCCTGTGCCGGTATTGGACTTGCGCTGTATCCGATTCTGAAGAAATACCACGAAGGCCTGGCGTTTGGTGCGGCTGGATTCAGGGTTATCGAGGGAATGACCTCTGTTGTTGGCGCTCTCCTCTATGTTGTCCTATTAGCGCTAAGCCAGGAATTCGTGAAAGCTGGGGCTCCGGTGTCATCGTACTTTCAGACGGCAGATGTACTGATCAACACAGGAATCGGTTGGTTTAATAATGTGGCCATGCTGTTGACTTTCGGCATCGGTGCCCTGATGTACTATGTTGTCTTCTATCAATTCAGACTCGTTCCTCGATGGATAACCGTTTGGGGTCTGGTTGGAATCACAGGGACCATCATCAGCGCTCTGTTGGTGATGTTCCATCTCATTCCTCCGGCTGGGACAATCCAAATTGTTCTCAATATGGTGATCCTCCCGCAGGAGTTGGTTTTGGCGGTCTGGCTGATCGCAAAAGGGATCAATCCGTCGGCGGTCGCTTCTCTGTCTGCGAAAACTTCGACGAACGAGCTTTTGAGCGCGGCATAGGAGAAAGCAAAATGCTAAGAAAAGGTTCGATCGTTCTTTCAATATGGTGCGTCATCAACTTTATACTCGCCTTTATCATATTGTGCTATGTCATCGTTCTCAAAGAGGACTCCCCAATTTTGCAGGTTGCTTCTTTTTCAGAAGCTGAAATTGCCAGCCTTGGTGCTAAGACCATTGCTTCGCTCAATGCTTTCACGATCCTGTACAACTCTTGCTCGCTGGTTATCTCGGTGCTGACGTGGCCGCTCATCCGCAATAACCTGCTCGCCGGTCAAAAAGCGACTTTCTGGATGTTAGTGTTTGTGATCGGCTTTATAGAAGTGATGGCGTTTTTCGCTTCCTCATATATTGGGCATGGTCGCTGGCAGGTGAATGTTGTCCAGAGCGCTTTATACCTTGTGGGCATTGGCCTGTCGGGCTATTCCATATTCAATCGTAAATTGGCGTGAGCGTCTTGTTTACACCAAAATCAATCACAACATGGAGTTGCAAAATGAACCAAGGTTTAATCTCACAAATCCAACAAATCGGTACCGGGGCAGCATTCATTTGGGATAGAGCAAAATCGGAATAGGAGTTCATCATGAAGCGCCAAACTTTAAGAAAATTGATCTTGCTCATCTCTTTCTCGATCTTTCCCATTAACGTTGTCTACCTCGCACCCGCGCCGCCGATCATGAGTCTGAAGGAAGGAGTGGTCAATTTGAGTGTCGTTGTGCTTACATCCTAGCAATGCTCAATTGTCTTCTAACAAATTTTCAACCAACAACATTTAACAGGAGGACTATCAAAATGAACACACGCGTAACCCCGACTAAAAAGATCGACACGCAAGTTCTGCTCTCAACCCTGTGGGACATTGTCATGCTCAACATGCTGATGGCAGACATTCTTTCGTTATTCATCCCTGGGGCGGCGGATGAATTGGCAAAAACTGCAGGCGCAACTCCGATTCCCCAACTAATGCTAGGTGGCGCAATCATGATGGAGATTTCAACGGTCATGATCATCCTTTCTCGCGTATTGAAGTACGGCGTGAATCGGTGGGTCAACATCATTACGAGCATCATCACGATTGCGTTTGTTGTCGGTGGTGGAGTATCCTATCCTCACTACATTTTCATCGCCACGGTTGAAGTGATCTGCCTGCTGAGCATTATTTGGTTTGCATGGAAGTGGCGCAGCCCTGAAGGGTAGCCCGGCAGATACGTCAGATGTCAAATAAAAAACACATCCATATCGTTCAAAAAAGGAGATCAAAAAATGAACACAACCAAAGAGACCGCAAGAAATCCGCTAGATGTGAGGATAATCCTTGCAGTGCTATGGGTAGCTGGAATGTTAAGTAGTTTAAATGGGGATACGTACCGCTTAACTGATCCGGCTGTACTAAAGTCTTCACTTGCGAATAACGGACCTATCGTAGCAACTCCCGAACTATTGTCAGTAATGGCAATAATATTTGTGGGTCACATTCTTATGAGTGCCTTGACCGTGACGTTAAAGTCTTCCGTGAGTCGTTGGGCAAACCGCATCATGGGCATATTCTATGCGATGGTTGTTATTGCTTTTTGGGTTTTAGGTTTTGTATTGCGATCCCCTGGTTATGAGATAGTTTGGTCAACCGCACAACTTGTGTTTGCCTTATTGGTTGTTTGGTACGCTTGGAAATGGCCCAACCCTGAAAGTTAGGACCAATAATAAAATCAAATAAACACCATCCCTTCACTCAGGAATGGATTGGCGAAGGTATGGTATTACTCAAGGAGAAAAAAATGGAAACAAACAAAAAGACCGCTGTGATTGTTGGAATTCTATTCATCATTGGAACAACTTCCGGTGTCCTAGCCGGTGTTGTTACCGCCCCGATCATGGCAGGTTCGCCGTACCCGCTCAATGTATCTGCAAGTGAAACCCAATGGATTATCGGAACACTCTTCGTCTTGCTGATGGGATTATCCCTCGCCATGGTTCCGGTTATGTTGTACCCGATCTTTAAAAAGCATGATGAAGTCCTGGCATTCGGGTCAGTCCTGTTTAGGGGAGTACTTGAAGCAGTATGCGAAACGCTCCTGGTGATCAGTATGTTCCTGTTATTGACCGTTAGCGAGATCTATGGAAAGACTGGAGCCGCCGATGCATCCAATTTTCAAACACTGGGTTCTACGCTCATCGCCGCAGGAGATTGGATCCAACAGATCGGGGGAATCGTTTTCAGCGTCGGTACGTTGATGATCTTCGTCCTGTTTTATCAAACCCGGCTCATTCCGCGATGGCTGTCCGGCTGGGGTCTTATTGGCGCAGTGTTGTACTTCTTTGCCAAAATTGTAAGCATGTTTAGCCCGTTGCACTTGGCTCCAGTAATCGGTGAGGGAATAGGGCTATTATTGGTCCCGACTGCCATTCAGGAAATGGTCTTTGCGGTCTGGATGATCGTGAAGGGATTCAATCCATCGGCGATCGCTGCCCTGTCTGCTAAAAGGGATTAAACGAAGTGGGCATTAGCCAGTCGGGCTATTCCCTATTCAAATCAAAGGAGAGAAAAAATGAACACAAGCAACAAGACCGCAAGAATAGCTGGGTTCCTGTATCTGATTTACATCGTAGTTCACGCCTTTGCGAATGTGATTGGTCGTTCGAAAATCATTGTATTCGGAGATGCCGCCGCAACTGCCCAAAATATTATGGCTGCTGAGTGGCAATTCCGTGTCGGCTTCGTGAGCGATCTAATCTCGGCGGTGTTATTTCTTTTGACGGCTTGGGCTTTGTACGTGTTATTAAAACCGGTGAATAAAAACGTTGCCCTGCTGTTCTTGCTATTGAACCTGGGGGGTGTCGCTATCGAATGTTCTAGCGATCTTTTTCTAGTTGCCAGCTCGTTACTTTTGAGTGGCGCTGATTACTTGAAGGTATTCCAAACCGATCAACTGCAAGCACTGTCAATGTTATCTCTGTATTTATACAAAAATGGGTTCACCATCGCCCAGATATTTTTTGGTGCTTGGCTCTTTCCGCTTGGCTATTTGGTTTTCAAGTCGGGCTTCCTTCCCAGGATATTGGGCATCGTGTTGATGATCCATTGTGCTTTCTGGCTGATGACGGCGCTTCAGCCCTTCCTTTTTCCCGGCTTCGACGCAATAACCTATGTCAGCTACCCGCTTGGATTCATTGCGGAATTTGGACTTACTTTGTGGCTGTTGATTAAGGGTGTTAAGGAGCAGGAATAAAATGGAGCAGAAAAAGATGGCCCAATCAAAAGAAATGACAATATTGGCTGTAACAGGAGGATTAGGATTCTGGGTGGCGAACTTTGCAATTTCTCTGACTCCCATCGCTGCGGAGTATAGAACTGCTCTTTCGATTCCTTATCTCCCCATGCTTCTTGAAGCTTTGATCGGCGGTCTGATGATCGGATTCTGCGTCAGCTATTTCTTGCTTCGTTTCTTTGATAAGATGCCGACAAAGCATCCAACTGTAAAATCCGTACTCCTCAGCTTCATCGTCCTAATCATTCTCACAATGCTCATCGAAGTTCCCGCAAAATTTCTCACGCCGACGAGTGATGCCCTGCATTACTTCCTCATCGGCGCCATGTTTAACGTAATAAGGATTCTCGCCCTTGGAATAGTTATTGGCTATCTATACGATAGACTCAACGGGAGTGTGAGAAAATGAAAGCGATTGTCTGCACAAAATACGGTCCGCCAGAAGTGCTACGGCTGCAAAAAGTGGAAAAGCCCACACCCAGGGACCGCGAAGTATTGGTCAAGGTTCATGCAACCACCGTGACGATTGGCGACACGATCATGCGCAGTCTTAACCGTCATTTCACATAACCGATATGAGTAATTTTCACATAACCTCTGTTAGAATGAGTGTACCATTTCAATTCAGGAGGTTCACTCATGACGCGCACTTTAACTGTTCGCAAACCAACTCGGCGTGAAGTCCACG